>DATNQE010000231.1:0-5590 GCA_036702895.1 Trichocoleus sp.
GAAGCGCCAGCCCCTATCGAAAAAACGGCCTGTAGCTACGACTACATCGCCCGTATTTGGCCCGAGTTTGAGTACTACCTGCAGGAAAACGACTTTTACGTCGGTGTGCAGACCAAGCGGGGCTGCCCCCACAACTGCTGCTACTGCGTCTACACCGTCGTCGAGGGCAAGCAGGTGCGCATTAACCCGGCCGATGAGGTAGTCAAGGAAATGCGTCAGCTCTACGACCGGGGCATTCGCAATTTCTGGTTTACCGATGCCCAGTTCATCCCGGCCCGCCGCTTCATTGACGACGCTGTGGAGCTGCTGCACAAGATTATCGACTCCGGTATGGACGATATTCATTGGGCCGCCTACATTCGCGCTGACAACCTGACGCCCGAGCTGTGCGACCTGATGGTCAAAACCGGCATGAATTACTTTGAGATTGGTATTACCAGCGGTTCGCAGGAGCTGGTGCGCAAAATGCGCATGGGCTACAACCTGCGCACGGTGCTGCAAAATTGCCGCGACCTCAAGGCGGCAGGCTTTAACGATCTGGTGTCGATCAACTACTCCTTCAATGTGATCGACGAGCGGCCCGAGACCATTCGTCAGACGATCGCCTATCACCGGGCAATGGAGGAGATTTTTGGCCGAGAGCAGGTTGATCCTGCCATCTTCTTTATTGGGCTGCAGCCCCACACACACCTGGAAGACTACGCCTTTGAGAAAAACATTCTCAAGCGTGGCTACAATCCTTTGGCCATTCACCTGCCCTGGGTTTCCAAAAAGCTGCTGTGGAACCCTGAACCCCTAGGCTCTCTGTTTGGAGAGGTATGTTTGGAGGCATGGCGGCGCAACCCTGGCGACTTTGGGCGCGAGGTGATGGACATTTTGGAGGAGCGCTTTGGTCGGGCCCCTCTGGAAGAAGCGCTCAGTGCGCCTATGCAGGCTGATCTCAGGCCGCTGGCTGCGGTATGATGCCCATAGACTGGGCCGGTGGTTGGTCAAAAAGCTTGTCTTCTACAGAATCGCAGGGAAGGGGCCGAGGGCTGGCAATGGGGATTGCTTGTTTGGTGACTGTGCCGTTTGTTGCTTTATTGAGGGCGCTTGTGCCGCAAGTTAGCCCTCCAGAAATTAGCCCATCTAAGGGCCTGCTCGGAACCAGCACGTTAGGAGCATCGAACGGCCATGCTTGAGGGCTCGATTTTAAAGCAGTTAGTGACTGACCACAGTTCCAGCGGCCGAACTCCGCTCAATTTTGGCGTGTATTACAAAAACACGCTGGTGGCGCTCTGCCACGCCCTGGAAGACTGCATTTTAGGCTCTGAAGGGTCTCCGCTGGTGGTGACGGCTTTTCAGCGGGGCAAGTGGTACCTGCAGGAGGCCGACCGCTACGCTGCGATCGCACAGCGGGCTCGCCAAGTCGCTATTATGGCTGCCCCCGATGCGGGCTTTCATAGCCACCCTACCAGCCAGCGGCAGAATGTGGCTTTGGTCGATCTCGATCTCGATGACCCGGTGTCCCAGGAATGGCACCTGATAATCCTCTCCCCTCAATACACGGCCATGGTGCTGTGCCAGGAGCTGAGCCCGGAGGAGTATGGCTCTAGCGGCCCTCCGGAAAACGACCTAGAGCGCAAGTTCTACGGTTTCTGGACCTTTGATCCAACCCTGGTGGAGGAGACGGTCAAACTTGCGATCGCCCACATCGGCAAATACAATCCGCCGCTACAGCAGCAGCTCAGCCAGCACGTAGACCAGATCCATCAGGCCAGAAAGAGCCTGACGGACACCCAAAACGAGATGGGTCTGGACCAAACCGTCAGACGTGTTCTGGACTACCTTCAGGACTGCCGCCAGAATCTCCTGTCTGGGGACGCGTTCAATCTGGTGGAGGACCTCAACCAAAACCTCACCTCCAACGAGCTGCAGGCATTTCTGCGGATGGCGCAGCTGGTAGATCTCAGTGACCCGGTTAATCCCCTTGCTGCCAACGAGGTGTCTTCTCTACTAGAGATGATGGGGCAGTTGCTCGATTTGCCGGCCTGGCAGCTGCGGCGACTGCGGCTAGCAGGACTGCTCTACCGCATCGCCCCTTCTACCGGCGAAAGCCCGAGTGAAAGCGCCCATGACCCGCTAAGCCCCACAGAATCAGCACCTAGTTGCCCTCTCGTACCTGGAGCCCAAGCTCTGCGCATCATGCCTCGCCTACGGGCTGTTGCTACCATCATTGCCCATCAGAACGAAGCCTGGGACGGCAGCGGCCAGCCCGCCAGCTTAAAAGGAGACCAGATTCCGCTGGAGTCGAGGATGCTGGGACTGGTCAGCACGTTTCAGCAGCGGCTAGCAGATTTGCGCTTCAAAGGCGCCCACCAAGACGATATCAATCCACTGCTGAGCCAAGCTTTGGCGGCCTGTCAGGAGGAGCAGGGCCAGCGCTGGGACCCCAAGCTGGTGGAGATCCTTAGCCTGATGGTCCGGGGGTTACAGCAGGGCTTAAGCCTGCCTAGTTTGCCCGCCCGCTTCAGCCTCGCTACCGGGCTACTCAACGTGGAGGACGAACCGGCGGTGTTGCCCTCCCAAATGCTCTCTTCCTAGTCAAGTCATTAACCCATGGATATTGAGGCTATTCGCTCTGGGCAACTGCGTCATGCTGCTGGAGCCAACTTAGAGGATGAAGACTTGGCCGGGGCCGACCTTGCTGGTATGTACCTAGCGGGAGCCACCCTAGTCGGAGCTAACTTGAGCCATGCCAAACTGGCCAGAACTCATCTAGAGGGCGCTAACCTGATGGGTGCACAGCTCATCGGGGCCGACCTACGAGCCAACCTGTGGGGCGCCAACCTGATGCAGTGTGACCTCTCTGGGGCCGACCTGCGAGGCGCCAACCTGCGGGGCGCTAACTTAATGGGGGCGCGCCTGAGCGGAGTTAACCTGTCTGGGGCATTCCTGAGTGGGGTCAACCTGATGGGCGTAAACCTGAGCGGGGTTGATTTGCGAGGGGCCGATCTCCGGGGAGCCGTGCTTAGCGGAGCCAGCCTCAAGGGAGCCGATTTGTCCCGAGCTGACCTTCAGGGAGCCCGGCTAGACGATGTCAACCTGGAGGAGTGCGACCTCCGACAGGCCAATTTGGCCGGGGCCACGTTGACTGGGGCAAATCTTCTCTGCGCAGATTTGGAAGGCGCTCAGCTGGCGGGCGCAACGCTGCTGGGCGCTTGCCTTACGGGAACTCATCTAGACGGCGCGCAATCCTCCTAAGGCGAGTACCCGCCTATAGTCCGCCGCTACAGCAGCCATTCCAGGTTAATGCCGATGCGGCTATCCTGACCAAAGCGAGAGTTTTGGAACTGCAAATCGGTGGAGAGCCGTAGTCGGTTGGTCACGGCGTACCCGACCGAAGCGCCGGTCATACCCACCTCATCCTGGGTGCCGGGAGCAACCCAGTTTTGGGTGATAGCGACATCGGCAGCACCGCCCCGGCTAGGAATAATCATTAACCGCATCCCTACATTTACACCGCTAATGGTGTAGCGGTTGGTCGACAGCTGGCGGTAGCCTAGGATCGGCGCAAAGTTGACATAGCCGCCTAACGGAAAAACGTAGAACCTTGCTTCTGCGCCATAGGCTTCACGAGTCCCGTTGCCGCTGCGGGCATAGTCACCGCTAAGCGTGAGTCCTGTACCTGGCCAAACAAAGACGTCTTCAATACCGGCCTGAATGCCGCTAAGATTGCCGCTGGAGGGGAAGTTGGCATAGCCCAGACGCAGCCGAGTGCGAAAACTGGGGCTGTTAACAATTTCGTCGGCAATATCGGGCGTGCGCTGCAGCCACTCTTGCAGCACTGGGCTGCTTTCAATAACGTCAGCCGGCAGATCCAATGGACCTGAAAGGGGCTCTATCGGACTCGCCGCCTCCGGTTGAGCATCCGGTTGGACAAGAGGTTCAGAAGCTGCTTGAGCAACCTGCTGAGCAGCCGAGAGCAGCTGATTCGGAGTAGTCTCTATCTCCTTAGCAATTTGAACGACGGGCTGGCCTGACGCAGGAACTGGTTCAAGCTCAGAGGGAGACTGACTTATAGACGAGTGATCAGAACGAAGCTGATCAGAGGGAGGGTGATTAGACAAAGATGGCGTTAGAGACGCTGCCGAGGGGCCAACCGTAGAAACAGCGCAGACGGTTAAAGCTACATCTTGTGCAGGGGGCGGTGAACATGAAGGGGCGGCGGTTGAACTTGCCAGGGGCAGCAAAGCTGGTTGGGGCTGTGCAGTGGCTCTATCAGCCCAATTGAACAATAGAAGTGCCATCGTACCGACGAGGCTATATCGAGAGGCTGCCAGGACTGCTGCTTGTCTAGAGTTCATCGCACCTTGCAAAGATACTGGTTTCAAGGATACTGGCAAACGCCATATATAGTCGTAGCCACATTCGCTGTGGCAAGGCGCGTCAGAAAGCCTACCCAGACTCAGCATTTTCAAAATTGCCCTTGTCCTAAGCTTTCTGACCAAAGCTATCAATTCTGACAGTACAAAAAAGCGGCTCTACCTGAGGCAGAGCCGCATCTTAGGGGGTTAAAAAACCAAAACCCTAGCGTGATTTAGTGAACTTCGCCGCGTTGGGCAACCACATCAATCGGCTTCATGAAGTAGAGGCATACAATCTGCCAGCCAATGGTGGCAATGTGAGGCAAACGGCTCAGGAACTTCAGCGGTGCAGGCTGGTTAGACTCGTTCACAGCGCTGAGCTTTGTGTTAGCGGCTGCAGCCACATCCAGACGCTTTACAAAATCAGGGTGATGTACGTTGAGCACCACGGGGAAGACACGACCAGCGGTATCGTTGGTCTTTTCGATCACCTCGATGTCGTACTCGCGGGCATCAAGACCAATCGCTGCGTAGAAATCCTTGCGCTGTAGGTCATTGAGGTACATGGTGGCAAAGACCGACAGCAGGAAGAAGCGGCACCACAGCTTAGCCTTCCAGTCCGTCACGATGGAGGGCTGGGTCTTCATAATGGCGGAGAAGAAGTCGCCATGGCGGTTCTCGTCCTGGCACCAGTTCTCAAAGAACCGGAAGATAGGGTAGATCCGGTTTTCAGGGTGCTTTTCCAGGTGGCGGTAAATAGTGATGTAGCGCCAGTAGCCAATCTTCTCGGAGAGATAGGTGGCGTAAAAGATGAACTTGGGCTTGAAGAAGGTGTACTTCTTGCTCTTGGTCAAAAAGCCCAGGTCGAGCTGCAGGTTAAAATCTGACATCGCTTTGTTGAGGAAGCCAGCGTGGCGGGCTTCATCGCGCGACATCAGATTGAAGCACTCGGCCAGGAGAGGACTCTTGTCCTTTAGGCGGCGGCCCAGCTCCTTGTAGAGCAAAAAGCCGGAGAACTCAGCGGTGCAGGATCGCTCTAGGAATTCAACAAAAAGCTTGCGGGTTTCGCCGTCAATGTGATCCCAGGACTGCTCAAATTCCGCATCGCGCACGAAGTGATGACGGTTGTAGTCAGCCCGAAATTCTTCCAGGATGGCCCTGAGCTCGTCTTCGTTGATCGAGATGTCCATCTGGGCCATCTCGTCAAAGTCTGTGGTGTAGAACCGGGGGGTCAGGATGGTATC
>DATNQE010000247.1:0-4715 GCA_036702895.1 Trichocoleus sp.
AACCCTGAGTAGCCTGTACCAGTTCGCGGGGCAGCACTTCTTCAAAATAGCGGCGGTTGAAAAGATTGGTAAGCCCGTCCCGGGTCGCCTGCTGGCGCAGCTGCACCTGAAGCGCCTGGTTTTCCAAGAGCTGCTGCTGCAGGCGTTCATTCGCCCGCCGCAGCTCCATCTCAACTCGGTGCCGCTGGGTAATGTCTCTAAGCACCAGCAAATGCCCGGTTACCGAAGCCGCAGAGGCTCCCAAGCTGGTGCAGTCGTAGGTGCGATCGCACAGTGGGGTCGCCCGCAGCTCCAGGTAGCTGTGAGGAGCAGACCCCAAAACAATTTCAGAGTGGTGAGCTGGAGACATCAACGCCTCGGCGATGACCTTCCAGTGAGGTAATACCAAATCGGCTGGCTGACCAAGCATTCGAGTTGTCACCCCAAAGAAGCGCTGGGCCGTGGGGTTGATATCTACAATGCGGTGCTTGAGGTCTAAAACCAGCACCCCATCGCCCATGCTCTCGATCAGCACATCTCGCGCCACGGGGATCAAATCGAACATGCGAAAGCAAAAGAGGCTAATAAAGTTGATAATTCCGGTCAGCATAAAAGACAGGGGCGCCAGATTGAGGCCGGGCGGACCGAGGTCCAGCATATACAGGCCGCTGCTAAATAGCGGTACCACCGCGCCTAACAGCACCAGCCGGGCCTGCTGACGCTGCAATCGAGAAGGCCGCAGCGCCGTCCGCAGCAGCAGCAGGCCCCCCAACAGAGTGTAGGCGTAGACCCAAGCCATGATCCAAAAGAAGCCTGGACCATGCTGATAGATCAACAGATTGCTGCCCGCTGGTCCCCCTAAAAAGCCGACCCAAACTAAGCCATGCCAGTCATTGGTGGCAACTAGCACGGCATTGCAAATGGGCATAAACCAAAGGCAGCGGGCATTGCTAGACTTTAGCCAGGAGCGCCACTCAGTGAACCGCAGAGCAAATATTAGAAAAAATGTAATAACGCTGCCGGAGCCAACGTACTCCAGCTTCGACCAAAAAATCTTCAGCGGCAGCGGCACCGCTGCCGCTTCTAGAGCCGCTACGGTAGCGTAGGCTGCGATCGCAATCATTAGCCCCACAAACGGCGGGCTAGCAGGAGATAGGTGTCGCCGCCGCCAGGCCGCCAGGGCAACTCCAGCAGAAATAAAGGCCGTAATGCCGAGCACAGCGGCATAAGGCGTGTGTTGAAACATCGTGCAGTTGCAGCGCTGCCAGCCCCAGGATTGCAATTACATTTTTCCCAAAAATATTTCCCAAAGTGCCGTCACTTAGCTATTGCGCTGGGTAGCCATTGCTCAACAGCTACCGTTCAACAGCCATTGCCCCAGCCCGACTCCCGCCCGGTGATTCCGTCAGGTTGCCAAAGCAGGTTTTGCCAAAACGGACGGTAAAGCGTCATGATCAAAGGATTGCGATGTTTTGTGCGGGTGGCCTGAGTGGCTTTTACGTCTGATACAACGATTGAGCTTTCTGTCGTCGAAGCCGCCCCAGCCCGTCTTGATCGCTGGTTAACCGCCCACGTCAAAGAGCTGTCTCGCAACCGCATTCAGAAGCTGATCGACTGGGAATATGTAGAGCTTAACGGCCAGGTGTGCACCGACAAGAAACGGGAGGTGCAGGCGGGCGACACCATTCACCTTACCATTCCCGAAACTAAGCCCCTAGAGCTAACTCCCGAGGACATCCCGCTCGATATTCTCTACGAAGACGTGCACCTGATTATTCTCAACAAGCCTGCTGGGCTAGTGGTGCATCCAGCCCCTGGCAACATGAGCGGCACCTTGGTCAATGCGGTGCTGGCCCACTGCGGCGAGCAGCTTCTGGGCATTGGTGGGGTGCAGCGCCCCGGCATTGTGCACCGGCTCGATCAAAACACCACGGGCGCCATTGTCGTCGCCAAGACGGATCTTGCGCACCAGGACTTGCAGGCTCAAATGAAAGCTAAAACCGCCCGCCGGGAATATCTGGGCGTAATCTACGGAGTGCCCCAAGCAGCCTCTGGCACCATCGATGCGCCCATTGGTCGCCATCCAGCCGACCGCAAAAAGCAGGCCATCGTGCCCGAAGAAAAAGGCGGCCGCGTAGCCGTCACCCACTGGCAGGTCGAGGAGCGCCTAGGGAACTTCACCCTCTGCCGCTTCCGCTTAGAGACGGGCCGCACCCACCAGATCCGAGTCCACGCCGCTCACATCGGCCATCCCATCGTGGGCGATCCCACCTATGGCTCAGGGCGCTCAGTCGGCGTCAACCTGCCAGGCCAGGCACTTCACGCCGAACGATTGGAGCTGCGGCACCCAGCCACCGGAGAAACAGTGGCTGCGATCGCACCTCTGCCCGATCATTTTCTTAAGCTGCTAGACGTACTGCGCAAGCGGAGCCGGTGAGGGAAAGGGGAGGAGAGAGGAGTTAGGGAGCTAGGGTGTGGGGTATAAAAGTTCGGGCCGAGGAAAGCCCTACCACTTAGGCTCTGGACCTTGTACCGTTTGCCCTCTGCCCTCTGCCCTCTGCCCTTTGTCTCCCGCTTCTGTCTCCCGCCCTCAAATCCGATAACCCCACAGATAGGGCCAGTTCTTCCCGCAGCGTACAGATTAGGGGCTGACGGTAGACCACCTCGTACACGCTGGCCGTACCACTCACCCCCAGCCAAAATGCAGGTTCACTAGAGTCAGTAATCCGAAAGTCGCAGCTGATCCTCTAGCCGGGCCTGGTTGACCGGCCGATCATCTCTCGGCTCTACTCGACTTCTAACGTAGTCGGCCAATCGCTCTGAGCCTTCTACTCTCACCTCTTGCAGCCTGCCCTCAGTTACCCGCAGCACCGCAACTTCATCACTAGGGCCAACCGGCTCGACAACAGCACGGGAGGTAATATACCCCGCATTCAAGTACAGCTGAGTAATGGCATCTGCGGCCAGCCGCAAGTCCTCCACGGTAAGCAAAAGGATGAGTCTGTCGGCATAATTGTGCCGCGATGGTACCAGGGACGCATTCCAAAGTCAAAGCAGCCTGAACCATCTGCCTCCAGCCCCGCTGGCCAAACGAGTTAGCTGTCCCACAACTCCTTTAAAGCAGGCCCAAGGAGGTTAAAATGCCTTCATCCCATGCGCCAATGCACCTTCAAAAGGCAGTCCTTCAAGGGGCATACTTTCAAAGCGCATATCGTCAAAGCGCCCATTGCAATCCATGGCTAAATCCAAACCCAATCCCCTAGAGCGGGGAGATCGGCGGGTTTACAGCGAATTTGGCAACACCCAATCAGAAGCTCTCGCTCGGGGCTTACCAGATTTGCCACCCAACCAGCAGCAGGTTCGAGTGCAGGCATCGCGAAAAGGGCGGGGCGGCAAAACCGTGACGGTGGTCAGCGGTTTTCAGCACAAGCCCGAAACCTTAGCAGCTCTTGTCAAGCAGCTCAAGGCGCAGTGCGGCACGGGCGGTACCGTTAAAGACGACACGATTGAAATTCAGGGCGACCACACTCAAAAACTGGTGGAGCTGCTGGTCGCGAAAGGGTACCAAGCCAAGCGCAGCGGCGGGTAAAAACAGCCCCGAGGGCAAACGGGTCTGGCGCGGTTGCTAAACCACTCACCAGAGAGCTAATCTGCGAGTGCTCTGGTCGACAGCTCATGGTGCAGCTACTTAGGACTAAGCGGTGGCTCGAGGAGCCAGGCTCTTGTCGCTTCGTTGATGGAACGACCGCTCACTCTACACTTCTATTGTTCGTTCACCGCTTATAGGAGCCCTACATGATTAAGCTGAGTCGGGGGTGGCGCAGTTGGATAACGGCGCTGGGTGGGTTTTGGCTGACCCTGCTGCTGGTGTTAGTCCTCGACCTCAAAGCTCCCGTGCTGGCCCAGAGTCCCCCCTCCTCCACGCCACCTTCTGCAGCCCCGACTACAGTACCTGCTCCTCCGGTCATTCCTGTTGATATTGGGCAACACTGGGCCAGCAACTGCTTGCGGTACCTGGCGGAGCAGCGGGTGATTGCGCCCAACGCAGCAGGCTTCTTCTACCCCAACGAAGCGATTACCTGGGGCGACTTTACAGGGGTGCTCAATCTTGTTTTTCCTACGGGGGCTGCTGGAAACTGGGCTAGCCCGCTAGAGAGAGCATTGGGGCTGACCACTTCGGCCAACGTGGCAAACCACTACCCGACTCAGTACTATCAACCCAGTCGACAAATTGTGCGGGCCGAAGCTCTCATGGCGCTGGCAGCCAAAATTGAGGCGCCTTTCCCCACAGTGGCCAATGCCGTTCTGCGCGGCAGCCTGACCGATGCCAGCCAGGTGCCTGACTATGCCCGAGAAGGGGTAGCGGCGGCGCTGCTGCGGGGGGCTATGGTCAACTACCCCGAGGCCAACCGCTTTAACCCAAGTCAGCCGATGACCCGTGGGGATGCGGCGGCGCTACTGTGTCGAGCCAGCGGTGACCCAGCTATTCAGTCGCTAGTGCCTGCTCAGTATGTGCCGTCGGTTGCTCCGCTCCAGCGGCCAGCGCCGCCCAGCCAGGAAACCCGTGGAGTTTGGCTGACCAATATTGACAGCAACGTGCTGTTTTCCAAGGAGAATCTAGCGGCGGCTGTGGACCGGCTGGCTGAGCTTAATATCAATACTCTCTACCCCACTATCTGGAACTGGGGCTATACCCTTTTTCCCAGCCCCACAGCGGAACGCGAACTCGGGGCACG
>DATNQE010000255.1:0-2340 GCA_036702895.1 Trichocoleus sp.
CGGGCATTGGAAAGGGCTAAAGAAAATGATATGGGCTGTTTTAGGAAGCTTTTCGCTCCCAGAGATCGTCTGAAAAATTTGAGAGCCTCAAACCAGTCCTGAAGCCTACAAGAAGCTTATTTGAAAGTTTTAGCTCTCCCATAAATATAATTCGGAACAATAGGCAAAAAATTAGTTTGACTGACGGCCTCGAGTGAGCTGGCGTTGATACTGTTTCAGGGTGAGGGTGCGATCGCAACCCCTACACCCCATACCCAATCCTCCTTTCCACCGCTCAGCAGACCCATCAATTGCTCAATCTGAAACGGCTGTAAATCCCCTGAGGAGAGTGATCCCTCAGGGGCAGAAACTTTTTTATAAACAAGCGTAAATTTTTGGCCGAGCGGCCTGGTAAAGAACACAAAACTTCTTGCTGGCCTACCGCGACGGTAGAAATTGCGCCAAATATAGCTTTGGCCAGTTCGCTTAGGACAAGGGTGATCGGTCAGCTGCTAAAACTGGGGCAGCGACCTGGCTCGCAATCGCCTCTTAACCCTGTCTAGTCAGTCCTAACCTGAGTGGCGATTGCGATATTGCTCCTCTTGGGGGGCCTTGAGGCGATTGGGATGTTCCAATTACCGATCAACTACCATGGCCGTTCCACCGCCGCGCCGCAGGGGTTCTGCGGCGGCAAGGACGGAGCCCTCTGGAGTGATGATCAAACCTGCAGCAGCTCCTATTTCAGGTACAGGTGTTAACTCATGGCCTATCAGGGCTAGCGACTGGCCGATTGTTGTCTGCTCAAAGTCGCTATCTACCTGCGTGGGGCCTGTATTGCGCTGAGAAATTCGAGGAGCTGCGATCGCATCTGGCAGAGACAGGCCAAAGTCAATCAGGTTGACGGCAATACTGGCAACGGTCGTAATGATGGTCGAGCCCCCAGGAGAGCCAAAAGCCAGAATATCGCCACCGGGGCTGCGGGCAATCGTGGGGGCCATACTGCTGCGGGGCCGCTTGCCGGGTTCAGGCACGTTGGGATGGGGGCTAGCGAGATCGAAGTCCGTCAGCTCGTTGTTGAGGATAAAACCGTAGCCTGGGACAACCATGCCAGAGCCGCCAATGGATTCGAGCGTAAAGGTATAGGAGACCACATTGCCCGTGCGATCGCTCGTCACTAGGTGGGTCGTTGAGGTGCCAGAGGGACTCTCCACAAGGGTTACCGCCGGCAGGCCAGTCATGCTGGGGCTGGGGTCGACCTGGTAGGGGAGAGGGTTGCCGGGCGCAGCGCGAAAGTCCGGTTCGGCATCGGGAGCGCGATCGCCAATCAAAGCCCGTCGAGCCTGGATGAAGCTAGCACTCTGCAGCCCAGCCAGAGGCACATCGACATATTCTGGGTCACCCAAGTAGGCGTTGCGATCAGCAAAGGCTAACCGCTCTGCCTCAATGATGCTGTGCCAGGCTTTAGCGCGGTCTGCCTGACCCAGGTCAAATCCCTCAAGGATGCCCAAAATTTCCCCGGTGGTGATGCCGCCGCTGCTGGGCAAGCCCATGCTGTAGAGGGTGTAGCCTCGGTAGGTTGTAACCGTGGGCGGACGAACCCTGACGCCGTAGCGATCTAGATCGGTGAGCGTCATGCCGCCAGGAACGACGGGAAAAGGGGGTGCAGCCACCGCTGGCGGATGTTGCACGGTTTGCACAATGGCTGCCGCAATGTCTCCTCGATAGAAGGCGTTTACCCCCTGCTCAGCCAGCAGGCGATAGGTTTTGGCGAGGTCAGGATTTCTAAAGCGATAGCCTACAGCCGGCGGTTTGCCGTCGGGCAGGTACAGCGCTTTCGTTGAAGTAAAGGCCGCAAAGCGAGCCTGGTTACCTTCGACTTGCTGAGCGAAGGTTGGATCGACCAGAAAACCCTCTTCCGCCAGTGCGATCGCAGGCTGTAGGGCCTCCGCTAGCGACAAGGTACCATAACGATTTAGCGCCTCTGCCCACTCTAGGGGCGTTCCGGGTACTCCCACTGCAGCACCGGAGGAAATCCGGTTGGGGGAAAAGGGCAGCACCTCCCCTGCTGGGTTATTGGGGTCTTTGAAAAGACCCACGTCGGCAGCAGCGGGGGCCTGCTCACGCCCGTCGAGGGTGATCACGCGATCGCTATCTTTCAGGTAGATCACCATAAAGCCGCCGCCGCCAATGCCGCCGGAAAAGGGGTCCGAAACTCCTAGAGCAGCGGCAGCGGCGACAGCGGCATCGATGGCATTGCCCCCCCGTTTCAAGATATCAATGCCGATTTGGGTGGCGCGGGCATCTTCTGTGGCTACTGCGCCGCCTCGCCCCTGGGCCACAGCAGAATGGGTTTGGGCAAGC
>DATNQE010000269.1:0-5454 GCA_036702895.1 Trichocoleus sp.
TGAAAAATCTCTTTGCGCTGCTGGGGCTCCATTTCGTGCATGGCAGCGCTGGAATGAACCAGGTCAAAAGTGCCATCAGCAAAGGGCATGTTCTCCGCCCAGGCTTCCACAAACTCCGCTTTAGGAACGTTTTGCTGCGCCCTGGCTACAGACTTAGGCGAAGCATCGAGTCCCGTAACCTGCTGGGAGGATTCCACCAGAAATTGCGTCGTCTGGCCGCTACCGCAGCACACATCCAGCACCTTTGTATTTGCGCCAATCTGCAAACCCTCTAGCGCCAGGTGCCGAAACCGCTTTTCACCCCCCACCGCCAGCGCTGCCGTGCGCGAGATCGTGTCGTAGAGCCACTGGTAGCGGTAGCTAAGCGGACGCAGAAAAGTCGCCATGACTCAGGATTTAGTAGGAGGAACTAAAGTCACTGTACGCCAAAGGCTATGGAGTTTGAAGGAATAAGAACTGGGTAAGGAAGTGCGATGGTCAAGGACCGGCCCCTAGGGGCCATCGCACCCTTGTCCCTACCGCTTACCAGAACGCAGTAAGTCCTTACAGTTCTGAGTTTTTACTGCTGACTCCCAGCAGAAGCAGACGACAACCCAACTCACTTACCCGACTCTGCCTTTTCTCCTCCCTCCCCTCTCCTCTCCTCTCTCCTCCCTCCTCCCTTCCCCAAGGATCGGTTATCGCGACTTACCGCAAGCACACTCGGAGGATAATCTAACGAGGTTAGCACTCCGTGACGGAGAGTGCTAAGTTGTCACTGGAGAGCTGAAAGGCAGGACATGGCGAAACTAATTGCTTTTGATGAAGAGTCGCGGCAGGCGCTGGAGAAAGGCGTCAACGCCCTGGCCGACGCGGTGAAGATTACCCTTGGCCCTCGTGGCCGCAACGTGGTGCTGGAGAAGAAGTACGGTGCCCCTCAGATCGTGAACGACGGCATCACCATTGCAAAAGAGATTGACCTAGAAGATCCCTTCGAGAACCTGGGCGCTCGCCTGATGCAGGAAGTGGCCTCTAAAACCAAAGACCTGGCTGGGGATGGCACCACTACTGCTACCGTGTTAGCCCAGGCGATGGTGCGCGAAGGCCTGAAGAACGTAGCCGCAGGCAGCAACCCGGTGAGCCTGCGCCGAGGCATTGAAAAGGCTGTGAGCCTGCTGGTTTCTGAAATTGCCAGCGTTGCTAAGCCAGTTGAAGGCAGCGCCATGATCGCCCAGGTCGCGACCGTTTCGGCGGGCAGCGACGAAGAAGTGGGCCGTATGATTGCCGAGGCAATGGACAAAGTCACCAAAGACGGCGTCATCACTGTTGAAGAATCCAAGTCCCTGACCACCGAAATGGATGTGGAAGAGGGGATGCAGTTTGACCGGGGCTACATGTCGCCCTACTTTGTCACTGACCAGGAGCGGATGATCACCGAGCTAGACAACGCTCGCGTACTGATCACCGACAAGAAAATCAGCGCTATTCAAGACCTGGTACCGGTGCTGGAGCGCATCGCTCGCGAAGGCGCACCGCTGCTGATTATTGCTGAAGACATCGAAGGGGAAGCGCTGGCAACCCTGGTGGTCAACAAGGCTCGCGGCGTACTAAACGTCGCAGCGGTCAAGGCTCCTAGCTTTGGCGACCGGCGTAAGGCCATGCTGCAGGACATCGCAGTGCTGACCGGCGGCCAAGTCATCTCTGAGGAAGTGGGCCTCAGCCTCGATACGGCTAGCCTCGACATGCTCGGCATCGCGACCAAGGCCACCATTACCAAAGACACCACGACCCTAGTTTCTGATACCGGCAACAAGGCCGACATCGACAAGCGCATCGCCCAGATTCGCAAAGAGCTGGAAGCAACCGACTCTGAGTACGACAAAGAAAAGCTCTCTGAGCGGCTGGCTAAGCTGGCCGGCGGCGTTGCCGTGATCAAAGTCGGTGCCGCTACCGAAACCGAGCTAAAGGACAAAAAGCTGCGCATTGAAGATGCTTTGAGCGCGACCAAAGCCGCTGTTGATGAGGGGATCGTTCCCGGCGGCGGCGTGACGCTGCTCCACCTGGCCAGCAAACTAGGGGGCGTTAAAGATAGCCTCTCTAGCCCTGAGGAGAAAATCGGTGTGGACATTGTGGTGCGGGCGCTAGAAGCTCCTCTGCGCCAGATTGCTGACAACGCTGGGCAGCAGGGCACCGTAGTTGTGGAAAAGGTCAAGAACCTGGACTTCAACATGGGCTACAACGCTTTGACCGGCCAGTACGAAGACCTGATTGCCGCTGGCATTATTGACCCGGCTAAGGTGGTACGTTCGGCCCTGCAAGATGCTGCTTCTATCGCGGGCATGGTGCTCACGACTGAAGCCTTGGTGGCTGAGAAGCCCGAACCTCCCGCTCCCGCTGGTGACCCCGGCATGGGCGGCATGGGCGGTATGGGTGGTATGGGCGGCATGGGTGGTATGGGCGGCATGGGTGGCATGGGCGGCATGGGCATGATGTAAGCCGCTAGCGCTTTTAAGGCTGCTTTTCAAATTCTGCTGACTGCTTAAAAACCGCATAAATGGTGGGGCACAGCTTAGGCTGTGCCCCTTATGCTGTAGGCGGATACTCTGGAGCAGAATGCTATGGCGACCCGCAAGCGCAGATCTCTAAAAGTTAAGCGGAAGCAGTCTGCTCGCCGCGCCATGCCGATCCCTCCTGAGCCCATGCCCATAACTTCGGCTTTCGCTGAAGTCGATGCACCTGAAGTGGAGGAAGACGAAGATGAGGGCGAGTACCTGGACTACAACTACTCTCCACCAGGTTCGGCTCCCGGCACGCTCAATATTCCTGACGATGCACTGCCTACAGAGCTGGTGCTAATCGATTACGACCGACGGCACGCCATTCACCGACACCTGGACCATATTGATGAATGCATTCGTTACCTGGACCGGCCCTCGGTGTCGTGGATTGATGCCAGGGGATTGGGCAGCGAGGAAACCCTGCGGCGGCTGGGCGACATTCTCAAGCTGCACCCACTGGTGCTGGAGGATGTGGTGAATGTGCCCCATCGCCCCAAGATTGACTATTACTCCGACCATTTGCTGATTATCATGCGGATGGTGCGGCCTAAGGAGTCGGGGGAGGGCATCTCCAGCGAGCAGGTGAGCTTTGTGCTGGGGCGCAACTTTGTGGTGACGTTTCAGGAGGAGCCGCACTGGGACTGCTTTGGTCCGGTGCGCGATCGCATTCGTCGCAATATTGGTACTATCCGCAATCAAGGGGCCAGCTTTCTGGCCTACACCCTGATCGATGCCATTATCGACAGCTTTTTCCCGGTGCTAGAGGACCTGGGCGAAGCTATCGAGGAACTGGAAGAGGAGGTGGTAGAAAATCCCACCCGCGAGACGATTAGCAAGATTCACGACCTGCGGCGAGATCTCATGATGCTGCGGCGCTTTGTCTGGCCCCAGCGAGCGATTATCAACAGCCTGATTCGCGACAGCGACACGCTGATCGGCTCTGAGATTCGTATCTACCTGCAAGACTGCTACGACCATATCGTGCAGGTGCTCGACATCATTGAGACTTACCGGGAGATTGTCTCTAGCTTGATGGATGTATACCTCTCCTCCATCAGCAACCGCATGAACGAGGTGATGAAAGTGCTGACGGTAATCTCGACGATTTTCATCCCGCTGACCTTTATTGCCGGGGTCTACGGCATGAACTTCGACACTGAGAACTCGCCGTTTAATATGCCAGAGCTGGAGTGGTACTGGGGCTATGTAGCCTGCTGGGCGGTAATGATTGCGATCGCAGCCGGCCTGATCTATTACTTCTGGCGGCGCGGCTGGTTCGAGAACTTCTCCCCCACCAGGCGTTAGCAGCGGGTGAGTAGGCCTATGCTGAGCGATGCCAAACTGCCTGCCCTACTGCGCCAGCAAGTCAAGGCGGAGCTAGAGCCCGGGGAATCTATTCGCTGGATAGAGCAGCCTGTAGCCCGCGCCTTTACCCCAACGACTATCAGCATTTGTTTGGCAGGTCTACCAGGGCTGCTGATCTTTGGCTACTTCACCTACTCATGGTGGGAGGCGACTGCCCTTGATCCAGAGCTGCCAGGTCGGGCTTTTCGTCAGTTCAATCGGGTAGGCGGTCTGCTGGTGGGCAGCTTTGGTCTGCTGATTAGCTGTGTGCCCTTGGTGGTGCCGTGGCTGCACTGGCTCGGCCAACGGCAGACCGTCTACCTAATTACCAACAGGCGAGCGCTGATTCTGGAAGGCAGCAGGGAAATCAAGGTGCGATCGTTTGATCCCCGGCAGCTTCAGGACCTCTACCGACGAGAGCATTCAGACGGTACTGGTGACATCGTTATCACCACTCGCCGCTGGACGGATAGAGAAGGGGATAGCCTCAGCGAAGAGATCGGGCTGATGAACATTCGCAATCCCAGGGCTGTAGAGCAACTTCTCAAGCATTGGGATGCGGCTGATCCCCATGTTGAGAACCCCGGTTGATTGCTTAGCTACCCCTGCTAAACGCGGGTTGTGCTGCGGTCGGGAGTGCTCTCTCGAATGGCGGGTCGGCGACTACGGCCAACCGCCAGCAGAATCAGCATGACAGCAGCGGCAGCAGCGGCAGTACCCCAAATAAGCGGCATATCGGCGCGCCGTATAGCAATAGCGATATAAGCCCAAACAAACACCGCTACAAAGGCTGTATCAGCCCGTTGGAGAGCCACAACAGCCGCAATCACCGCGCCTACGATCAGCATGACCACCGTCCAGGCGGGGCTGCTGAGGCCCCAGCCGTTCCACTCGGCGCGGTAGAGTGCCGATGCCACGTTGACAATGGTGGCGACCGAAATCCAGGCCAGGTAGGTACTAAAAGGTATGCGGGCGCTCCAGCGAGCTTTGCGATCGGCCCGGCTCTTGCCGATATCGAGGGTCAGGTAAATGCCGATGAGCGGGATCAGCAGGCCCAGCATCGCCAAAATCGAGATGCCGTAGAGCCGCAGTGGAAACAGCACCATCCACAGCATCTGAGCAATGCAGGAGGTGATGAGCAGCACGTTGACCCGCTGAATGCGAGGGTCTTCGCGACGGGCAGGCTGTAGCTGATAAAAGCCGTAGGCAATAATGCCGATGTATATGAATCCCCAGATCGCAAAGGCGTAGTTGGCAGGCAAGATCAACACACCATTGAGCTCACCGCTGGCTAGCTTAGCCACCAGTTCGCCCCCCGGCGGCGGCACGATGTTGAGAATCTGGGTGACGATAATGGTGATGAAGATGGTGGCAAGCGTTGCGATCGCAAGCCCTTTGCCAGACCCAGAGCGATGTGTGGAATTGGTCATAACAGCCTTTGCCCAATACTGCTTCTGATGTTCCCTCTCTCCGGGCGGGGCTGTCACCTATCCGTAGTTCAAGACACAGATCTGCCGCTGGGTATCCTCGGTTAGCGTTCAGCATATAGCTGTCGCCACATTGCTTAGGACAT
>DATNQE010000271.1:0-3106 GCA_036702895.1 Trichocoleus sp.
CTCAGTAGGCGTGGTGCTTAACTTTTTGCTATTTCTCGCCGCTACCGTCATGCTGCTAGTGAACCCACTGCAGTATCGACGTATTTTTGTGATGGCATTTCCGGCCTTCTACCGCCCCCGGGTGAACCAGATATTGGACGAGTGCGAAAACTCGCTGGTAGGCTGGATTCGCGGCACATTGCTATCAATGGTCGTAATCGGCATTGTAAGCTACATCGGCCTGCTGCTGCTGGGCGTACCGCTGCCGCTAGTGAACGCCCTGCTAGCAGGGCTGCTCGAGTTTATTCCTAACATTGGCCCCACCCTAAGCGTCATTCCGCCTCTCCTCTTGGCGATTCTCGACGCCCCGTGGAAAGCCGTGGCCGTGATCATTCTCTACCTGCTGATTCAGCAGTTTGAGAGCCTGGTGCTGGTGCCTATTGTGATGAAGCACGAGGTTTCTATTCTGCCGCTGTTTACACTGCTGGCGGTGGTAGTCTTCTCAATTTTCTTTGGCTTTTTAGGACTGTTTTTGGCGATTCCGCTGCTGATTGTGGTGCAGATTTGGCTGCGAGAGGTGCTGGTCAAGGACGTGATGAACCGCTGGAAAACTCCCACCCGCGAGCGGGAGCCCATTCACCAATAGCGGCCAGCGGCGATCCCGGCCGCAGGGAACATTCGTCTGGGGGCCGCCGCGCCCCTCAAGAACCTCGGAAAGGCTACAGCTTTCTCTCTCGCCTCAGGTCCTGCACTGAAACACCAACCAATCTGCAGCCGGTGCTGTTCTCACAGACAGCGACGCGGTGAGACCGATCTAGTGCAACCAGCATAAGCGCCTGGTCGCCGTAGTCAACCTGCAGCCACCGCACCGGACCGATGTAGTAAACCCGATCCCCCACTTGTAGCCTAGACGAGCGGCAGTGGGGGGCTACGGCGTACCTAGCCACAGTAATACCCGGGGTAAGTGGAGTCGCTCACAGCGGCAACGCACTGGGCCACTGAGTCTTCTAGGGCAGCTCGCTCGGCCGGACTCAGCAGCAAAAGCTGTAGCCTGCCATTGATGAAGTGGTGTAGGGCTAGCTGCACGCTTTCCAGATCGGCCCGCAGCTTGGCTGCCTGCAGAGCTTGTTCAAAGGTAAGGTAGGAGCGCTGATCGGTGACAACAAAATCCCGTTCCGGATGGCAGCATTGAAACAAGTACCCCGCCTGCTCCTGAACCACCTCAATCAGCCACCCGTGGTACGGCTCTGTCTGACGCACTGTATAACTCATCCAACGTATCCCACGGTAAAGGATTAGCCCTAGAACCTATTCCTCAGGCTCTATCGCAAGGTAGGTTTTAGAACGTTAACTTTGAGCATAAGCGACCCCTCTGCAGCGACCGTGCAGGGCTGGTGCAGATTTCGTGCAGATGCTGTCGCTACTTCAGCCGGTAGCCCAGCCCATGGACCGTCTCGATAAAGTCTTCCTCAGCCCCCAGGGCTTTGAGCTTGTGGCGCAGCCCCCGGATATGGGAGGTAACAGTTTCTTCCGCTGGGGTATCGCCCACTGGCCACAGCTTTTCAATAATGCCGGAGCGGCTGAGAATGCGTCTGCCGCTAGCGACTAGCAGTTCCAGGAGGGCATACTCTTTAGGCGTGAGGGTCAATGGACGGTCAGCGTAGGTTGCGTCGTGGGTGCTAGGGTTGAGCTGTAGCTGGCCCCAGCCCAGGCTAAAGGCGCTATTGGCGCTGCCTCGCCGCAGCAGTGCCCGCACTCGCGCCATGAGTTCTTCTAGATCGAAAGGTTTTGTCACGTAGTCATCAGCGCCGGCATCGAGTCCCAAAATTTTGTCGGCTACGGTGTCGCGGGCGGTCAGCATCAGCACCGGCACTGCGCCTTGACTGTGCTCGGGAGCATGATGAGAGGCCAATATTTCTGCCTGCCGCAGCTGCTGACAAAGCTGAATGCCGTTGAGCTTGGGCAGAGTCACATCCAATACAATCAGGTCGTAGCGGATACTATCAATCAGGTCCCAGGCGGAGCTGCCATCACGGGCGACATCAACAACGTACTGCCGTCGGGTCAACGCCTCGGTCAACACCTCCGAGAGCTGCACATCATCTTCAACAATCAAAATCCGCATGGTCTTTGGCTGAGGCGTTCTGATAGCAAATGAAAGGGGTTTGGGGAGAAAAAGCGATCGCAACTAGCTTCGGCCTAATTTTGCTGCTGCTGGGGTGGGTCAGCTTAATGTCCTCTAAAAATACAACAGCGCTGGCAGACAGCACGGTTCGGATGCAGAAGACCTATGAGGTTTTGGTCAACCTGACTGACTTCGCTGCCGCAATGAACATGGCCGAGTCGGGTCGTCGGGGCTACATCTACACGGGCAAAGACCTGGAGCTAGAGCGATACAGGCAGGCTACCCGCAGCTTACAGTCTGAGCTGGCGCAGCTACAGCAGCAGCTGATCACTTCTGAGCAGGCTCCTCAGCTGGAGCAGCTAGAGCGGTTGACCGAGCAGCGCCTAGAGTTGTTAAAGCAGTCGATTGACCTGTACCAGCAAGAGCCCTTGGTCACCCCTGCCCAGACCACCCTTACCGACCGCAGTGTGCAGCTGCGGGGCCGCATTCAGGTGGTGCTAGCCGAGATCCAGAACCAGGAAAAGCAGCAGCTGAGAACGTTTCTGCAGGCATCCCAAACGGCTCTGGAGCAGCGCTACCGGCTAGAAAACATAGGCACTGCTCTAATTCTAGTAATCTGTGGGGTAGCCCTGCTGGGCCTCTATCAGGAGCAGGAGCGACGGCAGAGACTGCAGGTTCTGGAGCAGACCCTGGCTCAGGAACGGGAGCTCAGCGAGCTGAAGCTGCGGCTGTTTTCCATGGTTTCCCACGAGTTTCGAACGCCGCTGAGCGTGATTTTGGCGTCTTCTCAGCTGCTGAGGGAAATTTTGGAGCCGCCCATCGCGACTGCTTCCCTCAAGAACCTAGACCGCATTCAAACCTCGGCCAAACTGCTGAACCAGCTGCTGACCGACATTCTGACGCTGACGCGGGCGGAGGTTGGCAAGCTGGAATTTAAGCCGGAATGGCTCGATATAGAAGCCTTCTGTCTAAACCTGCTGGAGGACATGCAGTCTGCCGACC
>DATNQE010000084.1:0-5133 GCA_036702895.1 Trichocoleus sp.
TCTGAAGCATCGGCTGCGAGGAGCTCTGGGTTAGCAGCAGGCTCAGCAGCCGTCTCATCCGCAGCAGGCTGCTCGATAGCAGGCTCAGCACTCATTGGCTCAGCCGCCTGTTCAGCGTCGGCAGATTCAGCCGCAGCAACACTGGAGCTAAGATTAGCGGCAGTTGTTTGAATCGCTGGTTCACTATCTGTCTGGGCCTGCGCAGGAACCTGAGCTACCCACAAGCTGCACAGAAAGGCCGAACTAGAGAGTAGAGGAAGTAAGTACTGACGAGATAAGGCCATGTTGATAGGTCTCGCTAAGCAAGTCAAAGGAGAGAGAGGAAGGATTTGATTAGCAAGGCTGCTAAAGACTACAGGCTAGCGGGCGCGCCCTTTGGCACAATGACCCTTTCGCTGTATCCATAAGGACGAGCCTTGGCCAGCGATACGTAATCATCATGCTCATTGCGCACGTCGACTCCGTTGGCAATAAAGCCGAGAACATTAGCGCCTGAGCGGGAAATTAGAGACTTCGCGGCCATCAGGCTGGCAGAATCTACGTGTCTGGGCCGAACAACCATTAGAATGCCATCCGCAGATTTACCCAGCACGGCCGAATCGGCTGCTCCAACCAGCGGTGGCGTATCAAAGATAACGTAGTCAAACTGTTGAGCCAGGCTGCTAATTAATGAGGCCATACGCTCAGAGTCAAGCAGAGCCAACGGATTGGGCGGAATTACACCCGAGGGAAGCAGCGTTAAGTTCTCAGCAACGGGAATTAAAGCCCGATTGAGGTCTCCCTCTCCTACCAGGACATGACTTAGACCAACCGTATTGAGCACATTCCAGAGGTGGTGCTGGGAGGGTGCTCGCATATCAGCGTCTACTAAAAGCACCTGCTTGCCGGCTTGAGCCATTGTGGCAGCTAGATTAGCGCAGACCTCAGACTTGCCTTCCTGCTCAACCGAGCTCGTGATCACAATCGAGCGCAGCGGCTTATCAGAGCTGATAAATTTCAGGTTTGCCTGCAGCATCTGGTAAGCCCCGCAGATGAAGGGCTGATTGCTGCGCATGGCAACAATACGGGGAGAGAAGGAATCAGCCACAGTGAGACTAGACGGCTCATCTGCTGCCGCTGAGAAGCGGGGAATCAAGCCCAGCAGAGTATAGCCCAGCAACCCTTCGGCATCCTTGACAGTTTTGACGGACTTGTCAATGAGATCGAGTAGAAAGGCTGTAGCCACAGCGGCCAGTACCCCTGCTACCGCTCCACCCGCCAGGAAAAGCGGCAGGCTCTGCCCAGTAGATTCTGTGGGAAGAAGCGCTGCCTCAATAATTCTTGCGCTACCTACGGTTTGACTCTCGGCAAGCTGCACTTCCTGCAGGCTGTTGAGCAAAGCTTCATAGGCGGTAGTCGCAGCATCTAACCGCTGCTGCAGCTCTAGCTGCTGCTTCTCTAACGTCGGGAAAGTTTGGGAGCGCTGAATGTAGGCATTGCGAGCCTGAGCCAAGGCCTGGATCTGGCTGACAGCGCTGAGCCGGTCGATCTCTGCTTGAGCGAGTTGTCCCGTTAAGTCTCTCGACAAGTCACTCATCTGAAGGTCTCCAGGGGAGACATTCACATCGACATTAAGCACCTCCGAGACCCGAGTCCGCAGCAGGTTTTGCAGAGCAGCCTCTTGTCTTTCTAAAGTGCGCACTGTGGGGTGATTGCTGGTGTAACGGGTGCGCTCGTTTGTCAGTTCCGTCTGAACAGTTTGCAGATCGGTTAAGGCCTGCTGAATACCCGGAACTTGACTGAGGGTTTCCATTTGTAGCGCCTGCTCAACAGGCATACCTACCTGGGCCCGCAGATTGGCAGCGCGTGTTTCAGCATCAGCCAGACTGGCTCTGGTGGTGTTGATTTGAGTATTTAACTCATTAATAGCCTCAACCGTTGCTGTGGTCTCAACTTCAAGGGCAACTACTTGGTTGCGCGACTTGAACTGACGCAGGGCTTCCGCAGCCGTTTCCACATCTGCTGCAGCTTTGGGGATCTGCCGCTCTACAAACTCCCTAGCAGCGGTTGCTTCAGAACGGTTCATCGATACGTTGAACCGTACGTAGGAATTCATCACCTGGTTGACGATACCGGAAGCTTCTCGAGGATCTTCACTGGCGTATTGAACAGAGATAATGTCTGCTTCTTCAGCCGGCGTGACTGCAAGCTTTCTCTTAAGAGCTGCGGGGCTTACGAGCTGGCCATCGTCATCCCTCAGATTCAGCTCCCGAATTGTTTCCTCCAAAACAGGCAGGGAGGTTACGATATCAGCCTGTGTAGCCAGAGGATTGCCGCCATAGGGCGTTAGGGTTTGGGGCTGACCTAGGGCTGTACCAAATCCTGTAAGGTTAGTGGATCGATCTGGCTCAATCAGTAGCCGACCCTCTGCTTCATAGGACGGTTTTTGCCTCGCCCCGTAGTAGCCTGCAGCCACTATGGTTGCGACAAAAATTGTTAACGCAGGTAGCCAGCGGCGCTTGAGAACTAACCAGTAACGTTGAAGATCAATTTCCTCTGTAAGTTCTCTGGGATCAATTTGATGAGCAAAACTTTTGTCTTCCATGGCTAGGTGCGAAAGATTCGTTTCAAGCGCCAATGCACACTCTGATTTGGATTGTTGCCGTCCAAACTAGCCAAGTGGGGGGCTTGAGGATGTGCAACTTCACTTTAACCTACACCCACAGACTTGCTCCAAGGCGGATTTGTTCTTTACAGTCATTTCAAGTTGGTAAACTCGCGGCTAATTTCGGCTTTGCGGCTGGAACTCTTCCGTCGATGTTTCTGGAGCAGACCTGATTTTTACAGGCTGGCAGGGATTGCCGAAACAGAGATGTCTTGGCGGTAAGGACTGGTAGATGCTGCTGCGAGCACCCACGACCGTATTTGCGCCTACACAAACTCCGGGAGCAACAAAGCAGTCTGCAGCTAGCCAGACGCCGTTGCCAATGATAATTGGAGCCGTTTGCAGGCCGAAGGCAACGTCATCAGTTCGATGGCTTCCGGTACAGAGGTAGCTTTTTTGAGAAATCACGCAGTGGCGGCCTACTGTAATCGTGTCTAGGCTGTAAAACACGACGTCGTCGCCGATCCAACTGTAGTCACCGATAGCGATCTTCCAAGGGTAGGTGAACCGAGCCGTTGGCCGAATGACAACTGCGCGTCCTACTTTAGCCCCAAATAGCCGCAGCAGGAGTCTGCGGGGGGCGTGGGCAGCGTGCAGCGTCAGTGGAAATGCAAGGGCCTGCACCAGCCACCACAGCAGAATGAACCACTTCGGTCGCCCTGGGTTAAACCAGGATTGGTCATAGCAGCTGAGATCAATCCAAGGAGCTTCTTCTAAGGGCTGGCTAGATTGATTGGCAGCGGTGCAGGGCTCATCCATAGGTCGGAGCTGGCGATCGCAATAGACACAAGCGGTTAAGGAGCGCTTTGGGAGGGGTTCGAACTGAGCTGGGGAGGAGCGACCGGCGCAGCCTGAATGTTGAGATGCCCCTTGAAGTGGCGCAGTTCATGGAGCTTGACGCCAATCTGGTACTCGTACTGGCTGAGCAGACGGGCATAGATATAGCCTGCTCGGCCGTCCAAAAATCCGCGCTGCACTATGTAGAAGAGCATGAATCGGAGCAGGGGCTTAAACGGCAGGCGCACCCAGATTTTTTTGAGGAAGCGCTTGCGCTGTACAGCAGTGCCCCAAAGGCTTGCTCCGATGGTGCCTTCGTCTCCCATGCCGGTTAGGAGGTTGTAGTAAACGCGGGCCTCCCAGTTGGAGTAGCGGTTATGGCGCTCGAGCCAGTGGAAGAGATCGCGAAAGTCTTCGTGCAGCATGTCGTGCTTAAGATGGCCTACTGCACCTTTAATAACGACGTGCTCATGCACCTCGTTGTCCCCAGTATTAGGAATTTCCTCGGTGTGGAGATTTTCATAACGGCCTTTAGCATGGCGAAAGAGGCGCAGATTCCAGTCGGGGTACTTGCCGCCGTGGCGAATCCAGGTGCCGAGGAAGAACACCCGCCGGTTGAGGTAGTAGCCGTCGTAGGCAGGATTTTGAATAACCTGGGCAATTTCCTCCCACAGCTCGGGAGGGATGCGCTCATCACAGTCTACGATCAGCACCCACTCGTTGCGGAACGGCAGGTTGTCGAGGGCCCAGTTTTTCTTTTTGGGCCAGCGTCCATCGAAGTGGAACTGTACAACTTGAGCTCCAGCATCTTGGGCAATGGCAATGCTGCGATCGCTACTTTGGGAGTCCACCACAAAAATTTCATCCGCTGGCGCTAGGCTAGCCAGACATGCTGGCAAGTTGGCCTCTTCATTCTTGGCCGGAATCAGGACTGAGACGGGAATAGAGGATAATTTTGACATGCGCTTGCCAGGTGGATGCGAACGGAAGGAGCAAAGCTGTTTAGGAAACCGTTGGTTCCGATTCCTGAGCGGCAGGGGCGGTTTTGTGTGCCCGCAACAACACCCGCACGCTGCTTAGAAGATACCCCAGTTGGCCGTAGGCGTAGACGAGATTGTCAAAGCAGGCAGCCTGATCTGGCCAGTACCGAAGGGCTTTATAAAGTCCTCGCAGCAGGCAAAGGCTGCGGCTGCGTACGTGTCCAAGGGTTAGGGTGCCCTGGAGCTGCTCCCGGTAACACTCGCTGATCCCCTGCCACCAGCTGCGGCGCAAAAACCACTTGGGGTTTAGCCGCTCTGGCGCCACATTGTGGGCTACCAGCGCCTGAGGCAAGTAGAGCACTTTAAAGCCCTGTCGCAGCGCCTGCTGAGTTAGGTGCAGTTCTTCATTAGAAAGTAGGTTTTTGCCAACTCGCCCGAGCTGAGGGTCAAACCCGCCGACCTGCTTTAAGAACGACTGGCGCACCGCGTAATTTAAACCCCGGGGAGTTTGACCCGGCTGAGTTATCAGCTGAGGTGCATCACCCAGGTCATAAGCACCCAAGTTGCCTGCTAACCCCAGTGAAAGCCAGGGAGGCGCCTGGGTCTGGGGCGGCCAGAGCAGGGTGATTCTACCACCTGCGATCGCAACCTGCTCATCTTCAAAGGCGCTGCTGAGGGCGGTTAGCCAGCCGGAGCTCGCTTCAGCATCATCGTCGAGGTAGGCCAAGATGG
>DATNQE010000277.1:0-7918 GCA_036702895.1 Trichocoleus sp.
TATTCCCAGCCTGGGCCAAACCGCTGATGTCCTGACGGAGCCCGATGAGGACGGCAAGCTAACGGTGCGCTTTGGTCTGCTCAAGACCACCGTGAGCCTGGCCGACATTGAGTCGCTGCACGGCGAAAAGGCCGAAATGCCCGCTAAGCCCAAACCGCAGGACACCATTCCTGCTGCTCAGGCGGCACCGCCTGCTCCGGCCGTGCGCACCTCTCGCAACACTTTTGATATTCGAGGAATGCGGGTAGCGGAGGCAGAACCCGTTTTGGAGGAAGCGATCGCAACTGCCAATGGTGCTATCTGGATCATTCACGGACATGGTACGGGCAAGCTGAAGCGAGGCGTTCACGAGTTTCTTCAGCGCCATCCCCAGGTGCAGCGGTTTGAGGCGGCAGAGTCAGCCGATGGGGGCACTGGCGTTACCGTTGCCTACGTTTAAGTGTTAACAGTGCTAGGGTATCTGCCCCTCCAGCGAGGTTCTCAGGTGGCTCTGTAGGTCGGCCTGAACCTGGTGGTAAAGGGCCGGATCGCCCTCTTTGAGTGAGACTAGGCCGTACACCTGCACCGTCTCCTGCTCGCGCCCGGCCAAGCGGTGCTGGCCGTAGTCCACCACCGTAATCTGGTCTTTGACTCGCTGGTAAAGGCTCTCGGTAATGAGAATGTCGGTGCCCAGCTGCTTGGTCAGCCCCTCAATACGGCTGGCTACGTTGACCACATCCCCAATCACGGTGTATTCCAGCCGTTTGATTGAGCCGATGTTGCCGACAACCAGCTCCCCGTAGCTGAGGCCAATACCGTGAAACAGGGGCGGTTGACCGTTTTGCCGCAAGGTTTGTCTCAAATTGGCGAGCGCTTGCCGCATTGCCAGCGCCGCACAAACGGCGTTGAGCGCATCCTCTTGTTCGCCCTGGGAGACAGGAGAGCCAAATTCAGCCATGACCGCATCGCCAATAAACTTATCGACGGTGCCTCGGTAGGCCAAAATGGCGTTGACCATGGCGTCGAGGTAGGTGTTAAGCAGCTGCACCATGTCCTCGGCGCCCATTTGGTAGGTAAGCCGGCTAAACCCTCGGATGTCTGAGAACATGACTGCTGCCTGTAGTCGGCGGCCCACAAAAATGCTGAAGTCCTGTGGCTGGCGCAGAATTTCCTCCACAACGGGAGGCGCAACGTACCGTTCCAAAGTACCGCGCAGTCGGCGCTCTTCTAGCCGGTCGCCGACTGCGCCCACTGCGGTATAGGTCAGCCCAGCCACGCCTAACGCCGCTACCGGAATTGCCACCGGCACCAATCGAGAGCCATAGACTAAGCTCAGATAGCCTATGGCTCCCCACGCGATCGCACTTCCTGCAAAGCCGACCACCCGAGGAAGCGGGCGACGCAGCTGGTGCCCCAGCAACAGGCCTACCGCGCCCAACACCAGCGCCAGAAGAAGGCCCCGCCCTTGAGAATTGGGCACAGCTTCAGCCAAACCGCGCCCCTCCAGCAGCGTCGCCACGGCTGTGGCATGAATTTCCACCCCCGACATCAGATCAGAAACGGGAGTGCGCTTGATGTCCTGAAGGGATGTTGCGGTAGGGCCAATTAGCACGATCTTGTCTTTAAAGACGCCTGCCCGCTTGAGCAGCGTCCAGTTTTGAGGGTCTAGCACATGCCAAAAGGGAATCTGAGGAAAGGTCCCAGCGGGGCCATAGAAGAACAGCTGGTTGCCCTGCTCCTGGACCGGCAGCTGGGCGGCCGCCAGAGTGGCTCCGGCCAGTGAGGGTAGGCTGATCTCTGAGCCAGAGGCGGCTTTAACCTCCTGTAGGTAAGCCTCAGGCAGTTGACGGATTTTGAAATCCGGATCGAGTGGAAAGTTGATTAGCCCAACGTGGGGAATTTGGGGATACAGGGGCTGCAGCAGCTGGGTCAATTGGCCCCCCGTAGCGCTAGAGCTTTCGTAGGCAGCCGCCAGCACTACCTGCTGGCCGTGACGCGATAGGGTTGCCTGCAGGGCGGCATCGTCAGCAGGCCCGTAGCTGCTTGGATCGACAAACAGAATGTCAATAGCGACAGTCCGTGCCCCAGCCGCCATCAGTCGCTCTATAGCCGTAGCGTAGGCTTGACGGCGCCAGGGCCAAGTCGCCAAGGGCTCTAGATAGGGATACTGGGCCGAATGGTTCTGAAAAAACTCGCCCTGAGCGAGAGACTCATCGTCAATGGCTAAGATAACCACCTCAGTTGGCGGCGTTACCGGCCCCCGCAGGGTCAGCAAAAAGGCCTGGGCCTGGCCCTCAATGCGCTGAATCCAGGGTAGTTGAGTTGCGATCGCAGTGCCCGCTAGCACCGCCCACAAAGCCATACAGGCGTGTCCCACTCCCTGCAGCTGCTGAGAGCGCTTTAGCCCCCAGCGGTTAGACTGAGCTCCCTGCAGTCGCGATGGGAGATGAAAAGCCATAGATTCACCTGCTAGTGCTGACCCGTCTCAACCGTAAACTGCCAAACCGTTAGCCCAGGGCAACCCTAGATTTAGAAGGGGAAGGAGAAAGGAATGGACGGTATAGACAAGCCCGGCAGCGATACCGGAAAAGGCACGCCTGGGAACAGCCGCTCAAATGAACTTTGCAGCTCTGAGACCCCCGGCAGCTCACTGGTAAAATCGCTCAGGAGTGGCCCCTGCAGCAGCGCCCGAAAGTCTTCGATTGAAAGCGGCTCCACCACGCCCTCAGGCTCTCCTGCCGCAATCGTAATCTGCTGCCCCTCCGAGACGGCCACAGGTTCTTCGGCTGTTAAAGGTACCGTCTGTGCCGCTGGAGTAGCCTCTTCTGTCACCGGGCTGTCCTCCTCCTCAGCGCCTGCAGAGCTCTGCTTAGCCTGAAGCTGCTCTTTCGCGCCTTTAGATAGGTCAGAGCTATTAGGGTTTGGGTCTACTGTGGGGTCGGTTTCTACCTGAGGTGAAAGCTCCGGCGTTAGATTTTCCTCTTCACCCATCCCCTCTTCTAGTTCGCTCTCTTCAAAGTCGCTATCCCCAATGCTGCTGCCAGGGCGGGGGCTGACTAGCACTTCCCCTTCAAAGACACGAATAATTGTTTGATCCGCCTCGGTTACCTCCAGGGTGTACAGGGTGCCACGCACCCCAGCCAGCGTGGAGGACGTACAGCCGTTGAGCGCCCCGTTGACTAGCAGTGTGCCCCGCCGCAGCTGTGCGCAGTCTCCTACAGTTAAGCTGGAGTTTTGCGCCAGCCGCGCAACTGCCCCCGTATTAAATTGAAGTTCAGCTCTCGCCGCCGCTGTGCGAACCTGCTGCTGTCGCTGGGCCACGCTGTTGACCGGCACTTGGCGGCCCTGAATAAAGACCTGATTGCCGTCTAAAATTTCTGTGACTTGAGCCCGGGTGACGGTCTGAGCTGAGGCCGGATGCCCCAGGCTAGACGCCAGCCAAACGAGGCTGAGCCCTAGCAGCAACCAGAGGCTGTAGCGGCGACGAACGAGCACCCGCAACGACTGCAAACGGTAGCGAAACTGCATTGTAAAGAACTCCTTAACGGAAAAATTGACGCTAACTGCGTTGATGGGAGCGTGGACGAGGGAGTTAAGAGGTAAAGTAGCTATTTCTGGGGTAAGTCTTAGCGCCTTATCCCCGCTGAAGCGGCAGCTGGGGCACATGCCCCAAAAACTTTTAGATTGCTTCCCTCTAGCTCACCAACAGAACCTTTGCAGACTGAGTCTCTAAGGCTGCTTCCAAAACTTTTTATTCCTCTTATAAGTCTGGTATTTGCCCCTGCTTAGGCCCTAGAAGGACAGCTTGTCCACAATGTCAATGAAAGCTTTATACTGGATGAGTATCTAGCATCCTGTGCTATTAATTCACTAGACTATATGCATTTATCAACTACTTGATTAGAATTATTTGTTTAGTGTGAAGTTTAGAGTGAAGAGTATTATTAGTCGATAGCTGCAGCTGCAGCACTACTGAAACCTTTAAATTTGGCACCCCATAAGCTGAGCTAAGTGTGGTTTTGTTTGGAGGCTAGTCACACTGTGATCGAGCCAAAATTGAGCCGCAGCTAGCTGCCGCTAAAGGATGCTTTCTTTAAGCAAGGGAACCTCACGCTTTTCCGGAATATTTCACATTTCTAAACCTCGGGGTTAGGCGATTCGCGTCGGTTGCTATCTAGATCTTTAGACTGGATAATCCGCAACTCGCCAGATACTTTTATTGCTTATTGCACAGTGTTTATGTCAAGTCATCATTTACTTAATCGTCTCTCTATTTTCGTAGACGGAAATAACATGTTTTATGCCCAGCAAAAGAATGGGTGGTTTTTTGACCCTAAGCGGGTCTTGGAACATTTTGCGGGGGAGAAAAGCGGCTTTAGCTTAGTCAACGCCTTTTGGTACACAGGCCTGAAAGACCCCCAAGATCAGCGTGGTTTTCGAGATGCCCTCATTAGCCTTGGCTATACAGTGCGCACCAAAATCTTGAAGGAGTACTACGACGACTCCTCCGGGCGATATTCCCAAAAGGCTAACTTAGATATTGAAATTGTCGTTGATATGTTCAATACCGTAGAGCAGTACGACCGGGTCGTTTTGTTCAGCGGTGACGGCGACTTTGAGCGGGCAATTGAGTTGCTGCGCTCAAAAAATACCCACATAACGGTCGTGTCTACGGAAGGCATGATTGCCCGCGAATTGCGCAACGCTACCGATCGCTACATCGACCTCAACGACATGCGATCGCGTATTGAAAAGCTCGATACGTGAAAGGAACGCTTGCCCGGGCCCCCTATTAAACGACGTGTTCCTACCGTTGATTCTAATGGGGTTTCTCGGTTAAGCAGCTGAACTGACCAGCTCAACAAGATGTTTTAAGGCCAAAAAGAACGCCCTTTGATTCCTATCAAAGGGCGTTGCTACGGAGTCAAAGTGTTTCTTCTTACAAAGGTACTTGACTGATATATATTTCTCTAGGCTCTTTCGGCACTAACGGCGAGATACCAAAAAGACGTAGTAAAGCAGGTTGAGAGCTGCGTAAAAAGCGGTTGCTACATAAGTCCAAGCAGCTGCCTGCAGCACTGACTTAGCACCCCGATTCTCTTCCCCCTGCAAAATTCCCATCTCGTCAATCAGCCGAAGCGCCCGACGAGAGGCATCAAACTCGACCGGCAGTGTGACCACGTGAAACAGCAGCACCGCTGCAAACAGAAGGATTCCGAGCCAGGCCAGACCTGTGAATTGAAGAAATAGCCCGGCCAAAATTAAAATCGGACCCAACCGAGAGCCTAAGTTTACCGCTGGCACCATCGCCGCCCGAAAATTCATGAAGGCATAGCCCTGATAATCTTGCAGCACGTGGCCGCACTCATGGGCAGCAACGGCAGCTGCCGCCAGCGATGTGGAGTTGTAGATCCCTTCGGAAAGCCGGACTGTTTTGGCGCGGGGGTCGTAGTGGTCAGTTAATTCTCCGGCGATGGGCTCGACTCTGACATCGCGCAGGTTCATCTTTTGGAGAATTGTCTGAGCTACCTGAGCACCCGTTAGCCCAAGGGTAGACGGGATTTGGGAGTAGCGCCGATAGGTGCCTTTAATCTGGCTTTGCGCCCAGAACATAAAGGCAATGCCAGGAATGATGAGAATGAAGTAGGCAGGATCGAAGTACATGGGCCTAAACTGTTAAGGAAATGACGGAAAAACCACTTAGGTAAACACCCCATTCCTACAGCATACGCAAACGAAATAAGCAAATCACAATTTGGCCCAGTAAAGCTTAAGTCCGTTAAAGATTAGAGTTGCCCGGCAGGGGAGCATTGCCCGGTACCCTACTGGTTGAAGGCTCAAACACTGAGGTTTGAGCAGTAGATACCTGGGGAATTGGGAAGGCCGGTTCGTCTAGGGCAACCTGTAATACGTCGCCATTAGCTAGAGACCCACCGGGGGCTTCAGCCCGCTGCAGGAGGGATTGATGAGGGCCAAAAACCCCCGATAGAAAGCCCAAAACACCAATAGCAAGTGCGCCTGCCCCTGCCATACAGGTTTTGTGGAAGCGGCGATTGAGCCCGTTAAAGACGCCCGTCAAGGTATCTTCAGCCGGACAGCTAGACTCGATGGGATTTGACCGGATGCCCTGACGAAGCCGCAGCAGCCGGTTGTAAAGGCACTTAGCCGTGGGGTCGTGGGCCAACCAGCTATTGACCAGCTGACGCTCGTGAGGAGTAACTTCACCGTCTAGGTAGGCACTAAGAAGCTCAAAGCGATCGCGTTTAATCACATCCAGATCCCTTGACGATTCAGAGGGTGGAACGAAGGAGGGTGAATGGTCCGGATGAGGGTGCTTGTTAAGGGAGAGGTTAGACGGGCGGGAGAATGTGGTCATGCTAGAAGCGATACCAACGAGGCTACCAATTGAGACTGCGATTTAGACTCAGACCAACAAAAATACGCTGAGAAGAGGATCCTGAGAAGGACATCCTAAAAACGGCGCGGTTTTTGTAGGCAGGTCGCTGGGAGGCAAGAGGCCAACAGGAACAAGTTGTCACTGCAGCTTCTGCACATCGCCGACTTCGATCATAATCGGAACCCCGGAAAAGCGGTATTGCTTCCTAGGATCAGTTTTTTCCTATTTTTCTCCCATCGTAAGAAACAGGTTTTGCCCGTATATCCCAGCCTAAAGCAAGGGCTGATCCCCGAGGTAACCCTGCAGGTCAGACTGGAGACGCTGCCGCGCTCTGGCAATGCGAGATTTAACCGTCCCTAAAGAAACACCTGTAATCTCTGCGATTTCTTCATAGGCCAAACCCTGAATTTCCCGCAGAATAATGGTGGTGCGAAACACCTCAGGCAGCTCGGCAATGGCCTGCTTCAAGTGGTCGTAAAACTCCTGGGTCATCATGGTGTCGACGGGGCTAGGCTCAGACGTCGGGACATCCCAGTCCACTTCTCCGTCTTCCACTGTGCGGGGTGCATCTAGAGAGAGAACAGCCTCTACCCGCTTGCGCTTGCGCAGCTCGTCGTAAAACAGATTGGTGACGATTCGGCCTAGCCAGCCCTTAAACTTGCTGGGGTCGTTAAGCCGCCGAATGTTTCGGTAGACGCGAATCCAAACTTCTTGAGCTAAGTCTGAGCGATCAGACCAATCGGGAGCTAGGTGGTAGAGCAGTTTGTCAACGTGGGTCTGATAGCGGCGCAGCAATTCAGCAAAGGCAACTCTATCGGGGCGTAGATGCTGCTGACAGAGCAATACCAATTCAGAATGGGAAAGTTGATCAGGGGTAAGGGTGCCAGTCGTCGTAGTGACAGAAAATGGCCATGACGTAGAAATTGATTGACTCATAACTGCGTTTCCGGTTTTCCTTTCAAACAGCTGATGTTCTCAAGAGGCTTAGCAGGACAGAATCTGCGGCCACCTGGCACTGTGACTCGACGTGTTTCTTCGTTAGTTTTACTGCCCTCGCCTGCCCTTCGCAGGGGGGGGTGTGCCTGTCATCGTTTTGGCACACCCCTTAGCCTTTCACTGTTTAGCCCTTCCATACAGGAACAATCCCTGGAAACTTGCTCCGTAAGCAGGATGTCCGAGGGTATACTCATGCCATACGAGTGCCATACAAGGTCGTAGAAGAGTGACCGATGCAGTATCTGGCTAAGGTTCAGAAAAAAGCTTTCTTAGGGGGGGCAGAGCTGCTGCTGCTGGCCCAACGGTTAGACGAAACCGCCTGGGATCTGCTTCCATCGGAGCGGATCGTGGAAACCTCTAATCTAATTGCCTTTCAGGAAGGCAATCTGGTGCTGGTAGAGCTAGACGGGCTGAGCCAGATTAAGGCTGTAGAAGATGCTACGCCCTGGGTTTTGAGCTTTGTGGAACAGTACTTGGCCTACGGCGTAACGCCGCAGGCTTTGGCACAGGAGTTTGAGCGAGCCGAGCAGTGGCGGCAGTCGCTTA
>DATNQE010000278.1:0-9355 GCA_036702895.1 Trichocoleus sp.
TACTGAGCCTGTCCCATAGATGTCAATACTTGAATATGCATTTTTTTGAATATTTCTATTTGTGCCTGAGTCTGCTTTCTGAGGGGGCTCTGGTAAGGCCCGCTGAGGATAGGCATCTGAAGGGAGCTCTGAAAGTCGGGCATAGCGGCTGTAGGGGCAAAGCATTCTTAGATGACCCTGGAAATCCAGAGAAATCTCATGAAAATGCGCTGCCCCTACAGTCTTAGGGGGTTCTGCAGTTAGTCTGGCCGCTTTAGTCCATCAGCAGCGTTTTGAATAGCACCCGCACCACTTCACCAGGGGTTGTAGTGGGCTGGGGCTTGCTCCAGTCATTAGCCTCGGCATAGCCCAAAACGTGCAGCGTATTGATGACTCGCTGTAGCGCATCGGGGTCGCCAAAGAGCAGGTGCCGCACCCGGCGGCGCTTGGGCTCGCGGCTTGGAGTTGGGGTAGGTGAAAGGGTGGACGCCTCCGCGCCCGCATCGTTGGGTTGAAACATAGTGTTCTTGTTTTCCTGTTGTGGGTAAACAGACCCGACTGTGCTCCTTGGGAAAGAGGCACAGGCAGGCCGAGGAAAACAGAACACGAAAACCCCAGCACCCCGCTTTGTGAATGACAAATTGGAGGCTAGGGTAAACTGACCACTAGCCCGTCAATCTGGCGGTTTCAGGTTACGGGTTAGGTGTCTGCTGGAGGTGCTAGCTCCTTCAGGCACCGCCGAAGGTCTTCGAGTTCTGCCGATCAGGCTGCTCGGCAAAGCAGCTTAATGAACGAGCATACTGATGCAGGCAGATTGAGTCAACCGTACTCATTAGCTTCCTAGAGTCTCGTCCTCAGGCCCCTACCTGGAGAGACACATCAAGTATCATTACTCGAAGCAAACCGACCTGGTGGTGATTTTGCTGGCGTTGGTAGTCGTGCTCAGATCGCCTGGTTGTAGTTTTAGGCCTCATTTCTTACTCTGTGGAGTAAGGCCTCCGTTAGATAAGGGCTAAAAGAAGCAAAGCCTTTCAGGACGCATCCCAGGCAGACGTCACGGAACGGCGGCGCTGCTTGTGTGCCTTTCACCCGTACCCAGCCAGTTCTGCTGAGGCGGTTATTAAGCTTGTTTAAGAGGTGGAGAGCTGACTGGTAGCCAGGGGAAATTACTTATATCTGGAGCGATCGCAACTTCCTTCTCTGCATCTCAATCAGCGATTACAATCAGCGACTACCTGTAGAGGTTGTTTAAGTAAGGTTTAGGGAAGTTGAATTTTGCCGGGAAGAACCAACAAAACTCAAGTCTCCTAAGATCATAGTTATTAGGTCCCTGTTCTCTCGCTCGAGCGCTGTCTTATGGCACTTCAGAAAACGGCTCGATCTCAATTTGTTCATGAGTCGGCGTCGTTAGCTGATACACAGAAGCAAGAGCACTCTGAGGCGGTATCTGAGGAGGCTTGCTTCTTCTTCAGTTCGCTTGATTTAATGGCCGTCATCAATTTTGATGGCGACTTTAAACGGGTTAATCCTGCCTTTATTCGAGCCTTAGGCTATAGCGAAGCGGACCTCGTCAACAGTCCTTTTCTACCGCTTGTACATCCAGACGACCGCCCCGCTACGCTAGCCGAGGTAGAGAAACTGCATGCAGGCGTACCGACCCTTTATTTCGAGAACCGTTACCAGACAAAGGCAGGTGACTACCGATGGCTGGGCTGGACAGCCTCTCCACGGGTTGATCGGGGTGTAATCTACTGCATTGCCCGCGACATGACCCAACAAAAGCAGGCGGAAGCGGAGCGGTGGGAGCTAGAAGTCGCTAGACAGCAGGCTAACCAGGAGCTAGAGCACCGGGTAGCTGAGCGCACTGCCCAACTAGAGCAGGCCAACGCAGCCCTGCGGGAGAGCCGGGAAATTCTGCAGCGGCAGCTAGCTGAGCTTGAGGTTATTTACCAATCAGCGCCCATTGGCCTAAACGTTCTCGATGCCGACTTTCGCTTTGTGCGGATTAATCAGCGCCTAGCAGAAATGAACGGCATTCCTGTTGAGGCGCATATTGGTCGCAGCGTGCGGGAATTGCTGCCCGAAATAGCCGATGCAGCTGAACAAATATTGCGATCGGTATTAGAAACCGGAGAGCCGCGCCTCAATGTAGAACTGACCGGAGCAACGCCCGCCCAACCCGGTATACAGCGTGTTTGGCTAGAAAGTTTTTTACCAGTAAAAGAAGGTAATCGCGTTATTGGCATCAGCACGGTCTGTGAGGAAATCACCGAACGCAAGCGTGTTGAGCAAAACCACAAACGGGCCAAGATAGCCCTGCAGGAGCACACTGAGCACATTCAGCTGCTGTATGAAACAACCCGCGATTTACTGTCAACCGAGCAACCGCTCACGCTCATTGAGACGCTCTTTGCCAAACTAAAATGCCTAGCCGGGCTAGATGCATACATTAACTATGTGATCGATGAGAACCTGGAGAAGCTAAAGCTCACATTTTATGGCGGCATTTCAGAAGATACTGCTCGAGAGATTGAGTGGTTAGACGTGGGGTGTGCTGTCTGCGGCACAGTAGCAAAGTACGGCACCCAAATTGTGAAATCAGATCTGCAGCATTCGGATGATCCTACGACTCGGCACGTGCGATCGCTCGGTTTAACCGCCTATGCTTGCCAGCCTTTGATAGCGCAAGGAAAACTCTTTGGCACTTTAAGCTTTGGCAGCCGTAGCCGCACCGACTTTACGATTACCGAAACTCGGTTGTTCCAGGCTCTTTGCGATCAAATTGCGATCGCACTAGAGCGATCGCAGCTTGTCACCTCACTGCAGCGGCAGGCGGAAGATCTGCTGCGGGCAAACCACATCAAAGACGAGTTTCTAGCAGTGCTCTCCCACGAGCTAAGAACGCCGCTGAATCCAATTTTGGGCTGGTCTAAGCTGCTGCAGTCGCCCCGGACAGACGCCGCTAAGCTGCAGCATGGCTTAACCACCATTGAGCGCAACGCCAAACAGCAGGTTCAGCTGATTGACGATCTCCTCGATATCTCGCGCATTATTCGCGGCAAGCTCAGCCTCACCTTTGAACCCATCAGCTTGTCGGTGCCGATTCTGGCGGCTGTCGAGACGGTTCGCTTAACAGCAGAGGCAAAAGGGATTGAGCTTGAGGTCTGGCTTAATGCCGCAGTCGGAACCATCCGAGGAGACACGAGCAGGCTGCAGCAGGTGATCTGGAATTTGCTGTCCAACGCCGTTAAATTTACCCCTTCGGGTGGGCAGGTAACCGTCGAACTTTCCCAGCAGGGCGAACAGGCGCAGATTCGGATTCGCGACACTGGCAAGGGCATCCAACCCGAATTTTTGCCCCATGTCTTTGAACTGTTTCAGCAGCAGGATAGCTCTATCACTCGCTCTTTTGGCGGGCTTGGCCTGGGACTTGCTATTGCGCGGCAGGTGGTCGAAGCCCACGGAGGCAGCATTACAGCGGCCAGTGCAGGAGAAGGGCAGGGCACCACGATGACCGTGCAGCTGCCGCTGATGGCGGGTTCAACCCCTGCAGCCCCTACCGCACCGCCTCAGCCAGCCTTCAATCTGGCAAATCTTAGAGTGATAGCGGTCGACGATGAAGCCGATTCCCTGGATCTCGTCAGAGTTTTGCTGGAGCAGGAGGGTGCCATCGTCACTACCGTGTCTTCTGCCGCTGAAGCACTTCAGACCTTTGCCCACGATCAGTTCGATCTGCTCATCAGCGACATCGGTATGGCCAACATGGACGGCTGCGCCTTGATTCGTGAGATTCGGGCACTGTCCTCCAACCCTAACTGCGCGATTCCTGCGGTTGCGCTCACTGCTTACGCCGGGGAATCCAATCAACGCCAAATGCTGGCAGCCGGATTTCAGGCGCATTTGGCAAAGCCAGTCGAACCCCAACAGCTGCTTGCCGAAATCGCCGCCCTGGTTAGGCAATAGCTCTTGCTAACCGCCGCCTAGCTGTCAATCAGCTGGGGCTGGGCACCGAGACGCAGGGTTTCTTTGATGTACCCATCCCCGCGAGAGAGTGCGGGCAGCTGGTGCTGCTGTAGAACGGTCTGGGTTCGCTGAAAGGCGGCTGCTAGATGGTTAAAGGGGATATTGGGAAAGGCGTGGTGCATGGAGTGGTCGTTGAGCCCGCCCATGAGCCAAACGACGAGGGTAGGCGTATTGAGATTGCGGCAGGCGTAGAGCTGGGTGAGCTGGTGGCCCTTGCCGGTGTGCCACAGGCCGTAGTGCTCAATGTGGTCGCGCAGCTGCGCGATCGCACCGATCACCCGCTCTAGCACCAGCCAAAACAGCAGGTAGCGCCCCAGCTGACCCTGGTGAATAGCCACACCCATCAAGACAGACTGCACGGCAAGTATGCCCAACCAGTCTGTCAGCAAAGCTTGGCGTAGAGCAGGCATTTGGGGGCTGTAGCGCAGCCCGTTGCGAACAGTCTTAGCGATTAATCCAAACCCACTACCCCCCAAAATATCAAGACTCCACTGGTGGCGAACGTACCACTGCTGCCAGGGTTTGGCCTGCTCGTACTCGGCTTTGGTCCACTGCACCCGCTCTGGGTCGCGCAGATCAATGCCGTTCCAGGCGTGGTGCAGCCGGTGCAGGTGAGCATAGGTGCCGTAGGGCCACAGCATTGGATACGAGATCAGGCGCGGCATCAAGTCATCAAACCATTTCCAACCTGTCAGCGTGTGGTGAATTGTGTCGTGGGTGCAGATCAACCAGAAGGCGTAGGGCACACCTGCGATCGCACTCAAGACAGCAAACAAAACCAGGTTTTGAGTTGACCAGGCAAGCCCAACAAAAGTTAGAAACACCACGCCAATACCGGCAAAACGACATAACCCTACCCAAGGATTTACCCGTTCTAAGTCGGCAACGGCCAATCGCAAATCATGGCTCACGGAAGAGGATGTAGCGCTAGCTTGCATAACTCACCAAAATGCTGAAGATTCTCTTTGAGAACAAAGTTCCTGAGGGGAAAAGTAGAATCTAGTCAGCATTTTAGGGCGGGAAAAGCGTTTTCGGGAGCAAAGCTGCGCTTTAAAGGGAATTAATTCTTAAGCTTTTTACCAAGAAGACGAGCTCTTTCTTTAGGGCTTCTAGAAGCCCTAAAAGCATTATTTGAACCGATAAAAAATGCCACCCTCAGGCCCCACATCAAACGCCGCGCCAAACTCTTTAGCGCGAGTGTTTAAATACGCCTGAGCCTCCTCGCCGGAGAGGTTCGCGGCGCGGGAAAACTGCAATACGGTGATCTCGCCGCTGTTGGCCTCTAACAGATCAAAGAAAGTTGACTGGATGCGATCGCGTTTTGCCTTGCGCCCCGCGACCAAAGCATCCAAGCTCAGCCAAGTGCCAAACCCTGCTGAGATCACGCCAATTCCCAGAGCGCCCCAGCCCCACTCATTCACCCGACCCGGAAAACTTGCCGCCGGGTTCACAAACTGCACTGCCGGTACAAGAATCAACAGCGCCCCCAGCACCGCAACCGACGTGCCACAGCCGATGTTGCTCGTCATGTCGGCCTCAGCCGCAGAGATGGCCTGAGCCGTCGCGGCTACAGCTGGGCCAGGTTCGGCAGGCGCTTCAGGTTCCTCAGGCATGGCCGCAGCAGATTCTCCGCTGTCGGGCACCAGCTCAACGTGGGGCGCAAAGGCATACCAGACCACCCGATCGCTGCTCAGGGGCTCCGCTAGCACCAGCTTGAGGTGCTGGCCCTCCACTGCTTCGTAGCGAGTAACCGCAAACTCATCGCCTACTCGAACCGCGTATTTCTCGCTGTCTATTAGCTCCGCTGACTGCTTTGGCTGCTGTTTGAAAACCGTGTGAGCAATAACCCTAAGACGCATACTGACCCTAGCTTTGTGTTTGTAACCGTGTACTGACCAGCGGCTAGCAAGCCTGGTGCTGTTAGCAGTACCCGATTTTTCCCAATTTAATTCTGCGCCTGCTCATCCTTCACGCAAACGTGACAGTTTGAGCAATGCCACAAATTCCCCGCCTTTGGCTTTAGGCTGCTGGCTTATCCGCGCGCCTTCTGAAGCCGCAGCAAAGCGATACCAACCGTTATCCATAAAAAGCCAATGCCGTAGCCGGCAATCACATCCGTTGGCCAGTGGACTCCAAGATGCAAGCGGCTCAGCCCAATTGCCACAATCAAGACCGTAGCTAAACCGTAAATCAGCTGTTTGTACTGGCGATGGTGCTGTGCCAGCAGGTAAGCCAAAAAGCCGTACAGCACCACGGACCCCAAAGCATGACCACTGGGAAAGCTATAGGTCGTCTCCTGAATGAGCTGAGGCCAAAGTTGAGGCCTGACTTTACTAAAAGCGAGCTTGAGCCCCGTGCTCAAAACCGCCCCCCCAATGCAGTTGATGGCAAACATTTTGGCTTCCAGGGAGTAGCGTCGCAGCCAAAACGCGCAAAAACTGATCAGGGTAACGGGGATAACGGTCGCTGGGTCACCCAACTGAGTAACGGTCAGCATCACTCTATCCAGAACGGGGGTTGAAAACTGGTTGATCCACAGCAGGATGGTTTCATCAAAGGCAAACGCTTCCCGCTCTAACACCTCGTCAGCCAGCTGACCCACGATATACAGAATCAGCAGGCACGCTCCTAGCCAAAGCACCCCAATGGTTGTCACAAACGAAGTCAGCTGGGGGTGAATGCGTCGAGTCCAAACGTGAGCAAGTTTGCGGAGCAGAGCCTGAATCATTCGATCGGTCAAGCAAGAACAGCAATACCTGTGTTCAGTCAATTTAACAGGTTCTTAACCTGCCCAAGAGTCTGGTACTGTGCCTGAGACGAGTAGTTAGCTGGCTTGACAGAGCAGGGATATCCCTACACCTGCCCTTGTTTCCTGTCGTTGTTTGTTAGTCTGAAGCCATAGTTTCCCTGCAGAGAACTATGGGCGATCGCTACCTGGACCTGATTGACCGCATCGTAACCGCGACCCTCAAAGGGCAAATCCGCTCGAAAGAGCAGGTTTACGATATGCTCCACGCCGATATTGAGTCGGGTACGGGCGAGATTTTTGAGCGGCGATTGCAGGAGTACACTCAGGGCATCGAGGCCGATGTGAACTCGGCCGACGAGATGAAGCAGGCCAAGGCGATGCGCAAGCAGCGGGCGCTTAAAACTATTCAGGGCGAATGGGAGCGCTGGCAGCAGGAAAATCAATCTACGGCCACCCTATCTAGCCTGGTTCAATCGCTCACTACGGCTCCAGTGCCAGAGCGGCTCAACTATCTGCTGCAGGCGCTAGACCCCAACCAGTCAGACACCCTCAGCCGTGACCAGGTAGCTGACCTAGTGAAACAGCTCAAAGCTCTAGCCGAAAATGCATCCCAGGGCGAATCCCCTACCCTCAGCGATTTGGCGACCGGGCTAAATCAGGGGCTCAAGACCTGGCAGCAGCTAGAAGACAACGTCGTGGGCTGGATTTATGAGCAGAGTCAGCAGTCTTTGGGGTTTGGCCAGACTCTAGAGCAGCGCGGTCCCTGGGGCTTTTGGGCTAAAGCCAGCCAGAGCAGCCATCTGAAGCGCGTTTTCGCCGATCTGGCCCAGAACCAAAGCATCACTAACGAGGGTATCCCCATCCCGTTGACCTACCCGGACTGGATTGAGTCTGCATTTGCCATTCAGCGGCTGCAGCTAGCGCTGGTGGCCTGGTTTGATAAGCAGCCCTACGACCCTAGAGCCGGAAAGCGCCTCTCGATTGCCACTTTCCTTACCTTTGCGGTGGTGTGGAGCCAGCTTTCGAGCCGCTTTGCCCAGCTGGGGCAGAGTGCTATGGCAGAAGGGTGCTTTCAGATGGCGCTACAGGTGCTGTACCAGTTCGCTCAGCAGGCGTATTTTCCGCTCTACGGGGGCTTTTTTGCGGCCCTCTCGGGCGAACCGCTGCAAACCCTGCTGGACTACCTCGACCAGCCGCTGCGGCAGGTGCCCAACACGCAGGCCAAAGCCCGCATTCTGACGCTGCTGGGCTACTCGCAGCGGGCACTGGGTCGATATTCCCAGGCGCTGCAGTTCCACGAGCGCGCCCTAGAGAGCGCCCGGGCTGCTGGAGACCGGCCTTGCGAGGTCGCTAACCTCAATCATCTCAGCCGCAATGGGGTGATGCAAAAGGACTACGAGAGCGCCATCGACTACAGCCAGCGGGCGCTGATCCTGGCGCGTCAGACTGGAGATGCGGTGGGCGAGGCCAACGCGCTAGCGAACCTGGGCTACAGCGAAGTCTTTCGGCTGCAGGGCCAGACGGCTGATCCGGACCAGTACGAGTCGCTGCTGAGCTACCTGCAGCGAGGGCTGGCCCTGTCGGAGCAGGTGAGCGACCGGCCTAGCCAAGCGCTGTGCGCCAACAGTCTGGGCGTGGCGCAGGTCAAGCTGGGGCAGTACCCAGAAGCGATCGCATCTCTGGAAGCTGGTCTTCAGGTATCTCAGGCCATCGGCGATGTGTTTCTGCAGGCGATGAACTACGCCTACATGGCCGAAGCCTACAGCGCTCTGAGCACGACCGACATGGCCATCTACAGCGCCAGCTTGAGCATGTATCTGCTGCACCAGATCGACTCTGAGCAGTGGCGACAGCCCGCAGGCCTGCTGAGCATTCTCTACGGGCAGGTGGGGCCAGAGGCGTTCCAGGAGGCGCTCAACAAGTACCGCGTGGGCTTTTTGCGACAGATTGGCGTGGATGGATTTGATTATTTGCCCAAGCTGTTGGCGGAGTATCGGCAGTCGCTGTAGGGAAGGGAGGAGAGAGGGGAGAGGAGGGAGGAGAGAAAGGCAGAGGGCAGGGGGCAGAAGGCAGAAGGCACGTAGGGTGGGCAGTGCCCACCAAGATACGCCCACCAAGATACGCCCACCAAAACACGCCCCCAATCTCCCATTGCATATCGAACCATTGGAGTAACCCTATTCGCAGAGTAGATCGCGGCCTTGGTTTCGGTAGACTAGGCTCTGTAGGGGTTGGGGCTGCGTCAGCATGGAGAGCACTGCAACGAATTTACGACAGGCAAAATCCCGCGATTGGTCGTGGCCTTTTTGGTTTTTAGTGCCGCTGTATCCCTACAACCAGCGGCGAACCCTGCGGCGCGAGGTGGTGCCAGACACGATCTGGACCTTTGACCAGGTGCAGGGCATTCTCTACACCATCGTGCCGATTCGCATGACGGTAGTGCGGCTGGAGTCGGGCGGGCTGCTGGTGTATGCCCCAATTGCGCCGACGCGAGAGTGTGTGCAGCTGGTGCGCGAGCTGGAAGAAATTCACGGCGAAGTGCGCCATATTTTGCTGCCAACGGCCTCCGGACTGGAGCACAAGGTTTTTGTGGGGCCGTTTGCG
>DATNQE010000300.1:0-3957 GCA_036702895.1 Trichocoleus sp.
CCCAAAAGATCAAGTGTTTGAGATGCCGACCGGCGGTTCCGCCATTATGAAGGAAGGCGATAACATCCTGTACTTGGCTCGTAAGGAGCAGTGCATTGCCTTAACCCGGCAGCTGCGCACCAAGTTCAAGCCCAAAATGGAGAACTATAAGATCTACCGCATTTTCCCCAACGGTGAGATTCAATACCTGCACCCGGCCGATGGCGTCTTCCCCGAGAAGGTGAACCAAGGCCGGAGCTCTGTCAACAGCATTGGCCGCAATATCGGCTCCAACCCCGACCCATCAACGGTCAAGTTCAGCGGCAAGACTCCCTACGAAGTGTAGAGTCTGTGGGTCTAGAGCTAACCACTCAATGACTCAGTAGATTCAGTTTGTAGGTTCTGTTTAAGGAGTGATGACTCTAGCGAGAAGGGGCGCGGCACTGCCGTGCCCCTTCCGCTATTTCTGGCCCATCGCCCTTAGGCTGTTCTTAAACAAGGCAGACAAAAAGGTTTACGCAGACTCAACCGTTGAGCCAGTGACTTTGTCCTAAGCTTCTTGATCAAGCCTATAAAATAGGGAACATGATTTTTCCAGCCTTCGACCAATTCCAAGCCCTAGCCCAGCAGGGAAACTTTGTGCCGGTGTACCAGGAATGGGTGGCCGACCTCGATACGCCTGTTTCAGCGTGGTACAAGGTCTGCGCTGGACAGCCCTATAGTTTCCTGCTGGAGTCGGTGGAAGGGGGAGAAACGCTGGGGCGCTATAGCCTGCTCGGCTGCGACCCACTCTGGGTGTTAGAGAGCTACGGGGACAAAACTACCCAGACCCACCGCGATGGCTCTGTAGATCTGTTTCGCGGTAATCCGTTTGAGATTTTGTGCCAGTGCCTAGCCCCCTATCACCCGGTCACGCTGCCTGAGCTGCCGCCTGGCATTGGCGGTCTCTTTGGTTTTTGGGGCTATGAGCTGATCCGCTGGATTGAGCCAACGGTGCCTGTCTATCCTGCAGAGGAAAATGATCTGCCCGACGGCATCTGGATGCAGGTTGACAGCCTGCTGATTTTTGACCAGGTGCAGCGCAAAGTTTGGGCAGTGGCCTACGCAGACTTGAGGCAGCCTGATACCGATTTGAAGGCCGCCTATGAGGGGGCGTGCGATCGCGTTCGCCAGCTCGTTACCAAACTCACAACTGCCCTGCCTGCCGAAAACACGATGCTCTCCTGGGCGCCCCCCGGCAGCACTCAGGAGCCGCTGCCTTACCAAAGCAACCGCAGCCAGGAAGAGTTTTGCGCCAGCGTGGAAAAGGCCAAGGAGCATATTCGAGCAGGCGATATTTTTCAGGTGGTGATTTCTCAGCGGCTCTCGACTCCCTACGGCGGCGAACCGTTTGATCTGTATCGCTCTCTGCGGTTGATCAACCCCTCGCCCTATATGTCCTACTTCCAGTTCAAAGATTGGCAAATCATTGGCTCTAGCCCAGAGGTCATGGTCAAAGCCACTCACGGAGCCGCGCTCAGTGCCCCCAAGTTGGCTACGCTGCGACCGATTGCCGGAACCCGACCTCGGGGCAAAACGGCTCAGGCCGATCTCGCCTACGAGGAGGACCTACTGCACGACCCCAAGGAAATCGCAGAGCACGTCATGCTGGTAGATTTGGGCCGTAACGACCTGGGACGGGTCTGCCTAAACGGCTCGGTCAAGGTAAACGAGCTGATGGTGATTGAGCGCTACTCCCACGTCATGCATATCGTCAGCAACGTAGTGGGCGAGCTCGACCCGCAGAAAACCGCTTGGGACCTGCTCAAGGCCTGCTTCCCGGCAGGCACCGTCAGCGGTGCGCCTAAGATCCGGGCAATGCAGATCATCCACGACCTAGAGCCCTGCCGCCGGGGGCCTTACTCCGGCGTCTATGGCTACTACGATTTTGAGGGACAGCTCAATACTGCGATCGCAATTCGTACTATGGTCGTGCGTCAGCAGGCCGACGGCAGCCACCTGGTCAGCGTTCAGGCTGGAGCTGGCTTGGTAGCCGACTCTGTGCCTGAAAAAGAGTACCAGGAGACCCTCAACAAAGCCAGGGGCATGTTAGAGGCCATTCGCTGCCTACAGCAGAGTTGAATCGAGCTGTGGGCCGTAATCTGGCCCACACACAGCTTAGCCCCAATCAAAAACTCGTTGCGGCTCTAGGACCCTAGGGCCGCAGCCCAGCGACTAAAGCGCTATTCCAACGAGCGGGAATGCCCGGCTTGAGAATGGTGGCCTCATAGGGAATGACTCCCACCTGCTCGCTGCCGAGGCACTGAGCAGCAGCGTAAGACAGATCGAGCGATCGCTCTCCCACGTAGGGACCTCGGTCATTGACTCGCACTATGATGCTTCTGCCGTTGAGCTGATTGCGCACCTTGAGATAGGTGCCAAACGGCAAGGAGGGGTGGGCAGCCGTTAGCTCGTGCTGGTTAAAAATCTCCCCTGTTGCCGTTTTTCGACCGTGGAAGTAGGGGCCATACCAGGAAGCCGTACCCTGAAGCCGTTGGCCAGTTTCCCTGAGCCCGTAGGCAATCATCTGCAGATCGACTAACCCTAGAGGATCTTCTCCAAAGGCAACCCGCAGGTTGTTAATCCACTGAGAAGCGACCAGAGCCGGGTGAGCTCCCCTATCGAGCAGCATGGCCTGATCAACGACAAATAAGATTTCGCTGTCGTGGCCGCCTGCTGCAAAGGAATCTCCCAGCAGCGGCTTTAGCCGGGCTGGCTGCAAATCATCCAGCTGCAGTAGCCGCCTCAGCTTAGTAGCAATTCGGTAGGCGGCTTCCGCTGTTTTGACTTCTCCGACTGGGGTATCGTGAACCCAAATCTGGTAGCGCGACTTTTGCTCCGCAGCGGCTGAGACCGCCGTCTCACGCTCAAGGCTGGTCGTAAACGCCATGCACTGCCCACCAGTATTCAGAAAAGCAATTTCGGCGCCTGTTTCCCCAGCCCCAACCTTAATGACAGAAACATTGGCAACAGAATTCCACAGACTCCAATCCAGCGCGTTTTCAGAGATTACCGGCAGCTGCGGATTGAGCGCTGAGTAGCGAGGATCAGCCTCGGGAGTACCGCTCGGCAGAAGGCCCATGGGAGCCGCTAACGACCCCACCGTCTCCCATGCAAGCGTGCCATCCTCATCCGGAGAATCCTGACTGACCTTTTCCATTGGCTCGGAGCTGGCCGCCTTATTCTTCTCAACCGGCTCTGCCGTTGGCGCAGCCATAGCTAGCTCGAAGGAAGAAACGTTGTCGGTGCCAGTCGGCTTGATTGGCGAATTCCAGTCCACCAGCGCATCGTCTACTGCAGCAAAGCCCAACACCCCTTCGTGAGGCTGCAGCGGGGATAGCGACGGCAGGCTTAGAAATGGAGCGTAGCTAGAAGCAGCTACCATAAACGCCGTGGTTGAAAAGAAAGCTTGCTCGCTCGCAGCGGGGGCAGGTTTGCCCAGAGTGGCTGAATTGACTAAGGTTGCAGAGGTTGAAGGGATGTAAGCAACCGAGTCGGTTAACGAAGAATTATTGGCTCGATAGCCCAGGGAAGTCTCTGGCCAGATCGACGCAGAAAGCGAAATAAAGTCGTTGCTCAGGAAAGATGCGACCCAAAGAAGTCCAAGAAAATCCATAGACCCTGTGTTGAAAGCAACGCATAGAGGAGACGCGGTTGGAACGCCTTTTCGTCAGACCTCCCGCTCTGTTGCCCTATGCCGGCAGTAAATGGTGAAAGCGAAAAACTATAAACCAGGCCAAATTTGACCGTTGCTCAGGCCTTATAGCCCAAAATTGCACTCTTTTGCTGCATTCTGAGGCCTACACCGGGCAGGCACAGCAAAACTTGTTGGACACGTAAAGAGAGTGTTAGGTAAGATGCTTTGGGCATAAATTTGTATCTTATGTAGCAGACAAAAGCAGATTCATAACTATAGAACCTTATTCTGCAATTGTGATC
>DATNQE010000328.1:0-4394 GCA_036702895.1 Trichocoleus sp.
CACCTCCATTCTCCCCGCCCTGATTTTCCTGCTGTTTTCCACCCGGGCGCTGAGTGACGATGCCGCTATAGGAGGCTTAGGCGATGTCTAGCACCCACTTTTTAGCTCAAAATCTGACGAAGAACTTTCGGGGCGTCCCCGCTGTTCGCGACCTCTGGCTCGATATTGCCCCCGGTGAACGCGTTTCGCTGCTAGGTCCCTCTGGCTGCGGTAAGTCCACGGCCCTACAGCTCATGGCCGGAATTCTGCGGCCCGATCAGGGACAGATTTTTCTCGATGGCCGCCTGCTCAACCGGGTGCCCCCAGAGCAACGGGAAATTGCTTTGGTGCTGCAAAAAGGCCTGCTGTTCCCGCATTTGTGCGTGGGCGAGAATGTGGCCTTTGGGCTCAAGATGCGGGGCGTGAGCCGGGCAGAGCAGGAGGCGCGTGCGATCGCAATGCTCGACCAGGTGCAGCTCCGAGGCTTTGAAGACCGCAAACCCAATGAACTCTCAGGCGGGCAGGCTCAGCGAGTCGCCTTGGCGCGATCGCTCGTCATCCGGCCCAAAGTGCTGCTGCTCGACGAACCCCTCTCTGCCCTTGACGCCAGCCTGCGCGGTGACATGCAGGACCTAATCTTGCGCCTGCAGGAGGAAACTGGCGTCACCATGGTCATCGTCACCCACGACCAGAGCGAAGCCGTGGTCATGTCCCACCGCATTGCCCTGATGTTTGACGGCTGCCTGCGCCAGGTAGACACGCCCGAAGTGCTCTACCAGAGGCCCAGCGACGAAACCGTTGCCCGCTTCCTCGGCGGCGTCAACTTCTTCCTCGCCGAGGCCAACCAGCACCGCCTAACCCTACCTGGCGGGGATCTCCTGAGCACCGACTACCCCCAGCAGGGCCCTGTCCAGGTCACTATCCGCCCCGAGCGCATTCACCTGCTGAGCGAGCAAATCTGCGGCACAAACGTGCTTCCCATCACCGTCACCCAAAGCCGCTTTACCGGCACCCAGCGCCACCTCACCCTTAAAACCCCTGCCGGGCTTGAGCTCCAGGCGTGGGTTCCTCCCAGCCAAAACTTTGCCGTAGGCCAGGGTGCCTTTGCCCACCTGCCGCCAGATGCCCTGTGGAGCTTTCCTAGTTCAGTGGGCGACTCGACGGTAGCTCCTGAGCCTGTTTCGAGGGCGTTGTCGCCTTGAGGGGGATGGGGTATAGGGTTTAGGGGATTGAGCCAACATCATAAACGGCTAGAATCTTCCCCCAACAAGCTCTCTAAAAGACCCTCCTCCATACCCTATACTCCCTTTTCCCCATCCCCCTTTCCCCTATACCCGATACCCTTCCTATGCTCCACCTGCCCCGCCGCCGCTTCCTTTACCTTTCCGCCAGCGCTACCCTGGCCACCCTAGCAGCCAACTGCGGCGGAAACCGAGAGGATGCCTCCAGTCGCCTGGATCCCACAGCGACAACCTGGGACGAAGTAGTCGAGTTAGCTCGCGGCACCACGGTTAACTGGGCCATGTGGGGCGGTAGCGATCGCACCAATGCCTACGCCGATGGCTGGGTGGCCGATCAGCTCCGCAGCCAGTACGACATTACCCTCAATCGAGTGCCGATCAACGACACCGTTGAAGCCGTTAATAAGGTGGCGGGCGAAGTGCAGGCCGGGTTAACCAGCGGCGGCAGCATCGACCTGATCTGGATCAACGGCGAGAACTTCCGCACGCTGAAGCAGGGGAATTTGCTCTTTGGCCCCTTTACCGACGTCCTGCCGGCCATGGAGTACTACAGCCCCGAGAACCCTTCAATTGCCGTTGATTTTGGCCTGCCTGTCGATGGTTACGAGTCGCCCTATACCAGCTCCCTATATGTAATGGCTAAAGACAGCGCCCGAGTAGAGGCTACCCCCACCGACTTTGATCAGCTTCTGACTTGGGCAGAGGCCAATCCGGGCCGCCTCACCTACGTTGCCCCACCCGAGTTTGACGGTAGCCGGTTTCTGCTGACGGTTCTGTATGGCGTAACGAGTGGGTTTGAGCAATATGCCGGCGCAGAGTTCAACGAGGAGCTGTGGGCGCAAAACTCGCCGCGCGTAGCTGAATACCTCAACGCCCTCAAGCCCCACCTCTGGCGCAGCGGCTCAACCTACGCTCCCACCCAGAGCCGATTGCTGGAGCTGTTTGCCAACGGCGAAATCTGGATGATGCCCGTCTTTACGCCTAACATTGCTGAAGGCAAGGCCACCGGCCAGCTGCCGGAAACCACCGAAGCCTTTGCCATCCCCGGCGCTTCCCTCAATGATTCGTCCTTCACGGCCATTCCCATCAACGCCAGCAACCCCGCTGGCGGCATGGTGCTGGCCAACCTGCTCTCTAGCCCAGAGGGGCAGCTAGAAAAATTCAAGCCCGAAGTTTGGGGCTCACCCCCCCTGGTCGATCGCGACCGTCTGCCCGCCGAGCTCCAGAGCCAGTTTGACCAGGTAGAGGCCAACTACGGCCTGCCCCTGGAAGCGCTCACAGAAAATACCGTCCCCATTGTGAACGCAGAGTACACGCTGCGGCTGGAGCAGCTTTGGGCAGATGAAGTTGGGGGATAGCGGGGATAGGGTATAGGGGATGGGGTTTAGGGGATGGAAATGGCAGATAGGAATGGGTAATTCAGGTCGGTCAATTGAAGGTTCAGAGGCTCCATTCCCTGCTGCCAAACCCGCAAATCCCGATAAGACTGCAACCCCTCTCGCACCTTACCTCCTCCTAACTCCCCCCTATTCTTCCCCACCCCCCATCCCCGATACCCGATCCCCTATACCCCTATGATTTTCAAAGAGCGACCCATGAGCCCCCGTGGCGTTGTCGAAGACAAGCGCCTGATGGAGCTTCACCTGTATCCCGGCAACCAGTGCAACCGAGCCTGTGAGTTTTGCACCGTTTTTGGCGAGCCCAAAGGCTGGTACACGGAGTATTCGCCTGCTCACCTAGACGCAGTTCTGGGCAGTGTCATGCCCCAAGGCGTCGTGAAGTTCTACGGCGGGGAGCCAACGCTGAACGATGAGAATGTGATCTGGGCGATCGCATATCTGCGGGAGCGTGGCTTTAGCGGCTCCATTGTGATCTACTCCAACGGCATTCTGGCAGAGCAGCTGCTGGCGATTTTAGAGTCTGACCCGTTAGGAAAAACCACGGCTTCGTTGAACTACTCCATCGCCACAGGAGATGGGGCGCCGCAGATGCCACTCTCGTCGCTGCGCAAGCTGGAGGACCATGAGCGGGTGCATGAGGGCGCGATCGCAATCGGTCACGCCGACATTGTCGATTCTGGGCGGGGCGTTGACCCGTTTACCGGAGAAGTCACTCGGCCTAAAGCAGCCCATCGCTGCCCGCACTGCTACCCGGTTCTCAAAACCGATGGGCGGTTTCACGCCTGTCCCTTTGCAGTTGAAAATGGCTCCCCCCATTTTCAGCTAGGCAGCGTTGAAGATGCCCCCGCAACGGTCACCGAAAACTTTCAGATATTTCTGGAGTGGTTGGATACCGTGCATGAACCCTATGCAGAAAAAAATGACCTTCCCGCCTGCACAGTCTGCTGGAAACATCTGCAGGAGCTGCCCGCGCCCAAGTTCGTCCAGCACAGCTAGGCTTGCGATGGTCTCTAGGCCGGTCTTTGATGATTGCAGCCCTAACCCAGATGCTTGGGCCAGCTAATTCAACACTTAGAAAACCTAGCCCATCCGATAGGCCCTGGGCGTTAACCCCGTCAGCTTGCGAAACTGCTGAGTCAAATGACTGTGGCTGTTAAATCCACAGGAAAGCGCAATCTCTGAAATCGGCTGGTCGGTTTGCTTCAGCAGCTGCTTCGCCCGCTCTATGCGCTGCTGAAGCAGGTATTGATAAGGGGCTATTCCTAAAGACTGCTTAAATTGATGACTGAAATGGTACTGGCTCATCCCCGATAGGCTGGCTAAATCTGCCAGCTTAATCGGCTGCTCCAAAGCGCTGTCGATATACTCCAAAACAGCAACGAGTTGGCGCTTTGATAGACCCCCACGATGAATTTTGAGGCGCGGCTTAACCGCGGCATATTGCCTCAGCAGATGTACCGCCAAGAGGTTAGTCAGAGACTCTACGTAGAGCGCTCTTCCCAGATTTTTCTGCTCAAGTTCTGCCAGCAGCGACAGCGTGATTGCTTCGAGGTTGCGATCGCACTGCTGAAATTCGGGCAGCAGCTCCAGCCGCTCGGCATCTTGCCCCATCACCTCCTGCGCCACTTGCCCTACAAAGCAGGAATTGACTCGAACCTGCAAAAAATGGTCGGGCGCATCCCAACGGGCAAAAATTGACCGCTGGGCCGGAAGCACCGACAAGTGGCCCCTAGCGTATAGCCCCGCGTGCACCTTGCCCGCCTCCACCTGCACT
>DATNQE010000085.1:0-5386 GCA_036702895.1 Trichocoleus sp.
GGCCGCAGCCTCCCCAAAGAGCAAGCCTCCCCACCCCAAGCGAGCTCTGCTGGCAAAAATTCAGGCCAGGATGTGCGGCTCCACTGCTTCAACTGCTGCCGCTCCACTGGGGTCAGCAGCGGCAGCTCTGACAATCGCGACTCTGGGTTCACCACAATGCCCTCAAGCAGCGTCTGGTAATGCGCTACCAGGCGGCCAATCGTCTCTCGCTCAAACAAGTCTGTGCTGTAGGTGATGAACCCGCTTAAGCCCTCTTGAGACTGCCACAGGCTGCTCAGGCCGTGCCCCGGCTCCCACAGGTGTACCTCCAGGTCAAAGCGTGTTGTCCCTGCTTCCAGCTGCAGCGGCTCCAGGGTCAGCCCCGGCAGCTGCAGCGGCTGCATAGGCGCATTTTGCAGCGCAAAGGCCACCTGAAATAGCGGGTTGCGGCTCAGGTCTCGCTCTGGAGCCAACGTTTCTACCAGCTTCTCAAAGGGCAGATCTTGGTGCCCATAGGCCTCTAAGGCGACGGTGCGAACCCGTGCCAGCAGCTCAAGAAAGGAGGGATCGCCCGACAAGTCGGTACGCAGCACCAGACTGTTCACAAAAAAGCCAATCAGCCCCTCCAGTTCGCTGCGATGGCGATTGGCAATGGGCGAACCGATCGCCACATCCTCCTGCCCTGTGTAGCGATACAGCAACACCTGAAAGGCCGCCAGCAGCGTCATAAACAAAGAGGCTCCAGCCTTTTGACTCAGGGCTTCTAACGCCTCACTCAAGGCAGCGGAGAACCGAATTGGGTAGCTGCCGCCCCGGTAGCTTTGCGTCGAGGGTCGAGGGTGGTCGGTAGGCAGCTCCAGCGCGGGTAAATCCTGCAGCTGCTGCTGCCAGTAGGCCATCTGGGGCTGTAGCGCCTCACCCTCTAGCCAGCGGCGCTGCCAGCAGGCAAAGTCGGTATATTGAATCGGCAAGTCTGACAGGCTAGGGAGTTGCTTGGCAGACAAATCAGCATAGAGGCTGGCTAGCTCCTGCACCAATACCCCCAGCGACCAGCCATCAGCGACGATGTGGTGCAGCGTCAGCAGCAGCACGGACTCATGGGGGGCAAACCGCAGCAGCGTCACCCGCAGCGGCAGATCAGTGCTGAGGTTGAACGGGCGCTGAGCTTCAGCAGCGGCAAGTTGGGCAGTGAGCCGTTCTCGCTGGGCTTCTTCTGGTTCTTCTGAAGGGTTGAATTGGGCCTGCAAATCCACGACTGCCAGCTTTACCTGGGCTTCGGGTAGTACCACCTGTACCGCTTCGCCGGATGCGATCGCAAAGGTCGTCCGCAGCGCCCCATGGCGACAAACAATGTGATTAAACGCCTGCTCTAGGGCCCCAACGTCGAGCTGTCCCCGCAGGCGAATTGCAGCGGGCACATTGTAAAACGGATTGTCTGGGGCTAGCTGGTAGAGAAACCAGAGGCGCTGCTGAGCAAACGAAAGCGGATAAGGGCCCTCCTGAGCAGCTGGCAGAATTGGCGGCAGCGAGACGCTAGCAGCTTCTTGCGGAGGATGCAAAAAGGCCAGAATCTCGGCTTTGCGGCTAGCCAATTCCTGCCGCAGTTCTGGCGTGAGCCGACCCGCTGGGGCGTTGCACCGCAGGCGCAGGTCGGCCGTTGGCTGCCCCTCGTTTTCCTCAACCAGTAGCTGCACATCCAGGCGCCGCAGCTGGGCCAAAAATTCAGCAATAGGAGCCTGAGTCATAGCTCGATTTCCTCGCGAGGCAGCAGAGCGGCCTCTAAGGTTGGAGAGGCTCGGCCCGCTTGTTCAACATGCTCTGCCACCCAGGCCGAGGAATAATCAGCGCTGTGAGCAGCACCATTAGGCCGCTGCAACCCCTCTAGGTGCTGGGCCAGAGCGGCGATGGTCGGCGACTCAAATAAAGCGCGCAGCGGCACTTCAATGTGCAGCGTGTCGCGGATGCGCGACACCAGCTGGGTTGCCAGCAGCGAGTGGCCGCCTAAGTCAAAAAAGCTGTCGTGAATGCTGACCTGCTGACAGCCCAGCAGTTGACACCAAAGGTTTGCCAGGGCTTGCTCTAGGGCGGTGCGGGGTAGAGCTGCTGGAGCCACCGTTCGCTCCAGAGCCAAAGAGGGATCAGGCAGCGATCGCACATCGACCTTACCGTTGGCAGTCAAAGGCAACGCCGCCACCGGAATTAAGGCAGCCGGCAGCATGTAGGCAGGCAGCCTAGATTTGAGAAATTCCCGTAGATCGGACTCATCCCAAGTCGCCGGAGCTTGACCGGAGGGCCGAGGAACAACGTAGGCAATCAGCTGACGGTCAGCCTCATGGTGCCGTACCGTCACTACGCTGGCCTGCACACCTGGATGCTGAGACAGCACCGCCTCCACCTCTCCCGGCTCAATTCGAAAGCCGCGAATCTTCACCTGGTTATCGGCTCGACCCAGAAACTCCAGGCTGCCGTCGGCTCGGTAACGAGCCCGATCCCCCGTTTTGTACAACCGCGTTGGGAAACTGGGGCCAAGGTCACTCTCCGGCCCTAAGGACAGGCTCAAAAAGGACTCTGCGCTGAGATCAGGGCGGTTGAGATAGCCATTGGCCAACCCCTCGCCGCTCAGGTAAATCTCGCCGCTCACCCCTACGGGCACCGGGTTCTGGTAGGCATCGAGCAAATGCACCTGCGTGTTGGCAATGGGCTTGCCGATGGGAACGGTGGTTGCCTCTGGAGGCACCTCCAACACCTCGTGCCAGGTTGAGAAGGTGGTGTTTTCGGTGGGGCCGTAAACATGAATCAGGTGTTGAGGCTTACCGCGTTCGAGGATAGTGCGCACTCGATCGGGGCTCACCGCCTCACCGCCAAACAGCAGAGCCCTGAGCGATCGCAACCCAGTGGGCACCTCGCTAGCGATCTGGTTAACCAGCGCCGTGGTCAGAAACATCACGCTGATTCGATGGCGCTGCACCGCAGCAGTAAACTCCACCGGGGAGAGCGCTGTCTGCCGGTCAATGCTTATAAGCTGCGCCCCGTTGAGCAGCGCCCCCCAAATTTCAAAGGTGGCCGCATCAAAAGCCAAATTTGCCACCTGGGCAACCCGATCACCGGGGCCGATCTGCACGTAGTTGGTCTTTAGCACTAGCCGATTAACCGCCCGGTGCGGCACCATCACCCCCTTAGGCGTGCCGGTCGAGCCAGAGGTGTACATCACGTAGGCAAGTTGATCCGCCGCGCCGGCAATGGGCAGATCCAGTTCCGACTCCTGGGCAATCTCAGGCCAGGCCTGATCCAAACAAATAATCGACGCTTTAGTAGACGGCAGCCCGGCCTCTAACGCCTGCCGGGTCAACACGACAGTGACCTGAGCATCTTCTAGCAGCGATCGCAACCGCTCTGGCGGATGGCTAGGGTCCAACGGCACATAAAAAGCGCCCGCTTTGAGCACCGCCAGCATCGCTGCGATCGCATCAGCCGTTTGCCCCAAACAAATTCCGACCGGCGTTTGCGGCTTCACCCCCTGCCGCTGCAGATAGCGGGCCAGCTGATTGCTGCCGTGGTTTAGCATGCGGTAGGTAAACTGCTGGTGCCCAAAGCGTAGGGCAGTCGCTGTCGGGCGGCGGCGCACCTGCTGCTCAAACAGATGGTGAATGCAGGCGTGAGCCGGGTAGTTAGTGTGGGTCTGGTTCCAGCTGGCTAGCTGCTGCTGTTCAGCGGTTGTCAACAGCGGCAGCTCTGATAAATGGGACTCTGGGCGGGCCACAATTCCCTCCAGCAGGGTGTGAAAGTGCTGACGCAGAGATGCGATCGCATCCTCACTAAATAGGTCGGTGTTGTAGACCACCACGCCCCTGAGTCCGTCGTTCTGCTGCCAGCCCTGACCCCACAGACTGCGAAAATCGCCGGTACACTTCCACAGATAGAGCTCCAGGTCAAAGCGGGTCGTTTGGGTTTCAAACTCCACGGGGCTAAGGGTCACGCCAGGCAGATCGAGCTGATCCATAGGTGCGTTTTGCAGCGCAAAGACCACCTGAAACAGCGGGTTTTGGCTCAGGTTGCGGGCGGGTTGCAGCGTCTCCACCAGCTTTTCAAAGGGCACATCTTGATGGGCATAGGCATCTAAGGTCGTTTGCCGCACCCGCTCCAACAGCTGCAAAAAAGTTGGGTTGCCGCTCAAGTCGGTGCGCAGCACCAAACTATTGACCAAAAAGCCAATCAGCCCCTCCAGCTCACTGCGATGGCGATTGGCAATGGGCGAACCCACCACCACATCCTCCTGCCCGCTGTAGCGATGCAGCAACACCTGAAACGCTGCCAGCAGTGTCATAAACAGCGTTACCCCAGCCCGCTGGCTCAGCTCCTCCAGCCCTTGCAGTAACTCTTGGGGCAGCTCCAGCAGCTGGCTAGCCCCTCGATGGTGCTGCTCGCGAGGCCTGGAAAAGGTCGTTGGCAAAATCAGATCCGGCAAATCCTTTAGCTGCTGCCGCCAGTAGCCGAGCTGCTGGTGCAGCACCTCGCCCTGCAGCCACTGCCGCTGCCAGTGGGCAAAGTCGGCGTACTGAATGGGCAACTCTGGTAGGTTGGCGGGCCGCCCGCTGACAAAGGCCGCATAGAGCGCCCCCAGCTCACGAATAAACACACCGCTAGACCATTCATCGAAGATGATGTGGTGCAGCGCAATCAGCAGCAGGTGAGAGGTGCGGTCAAGCTGCCAAAGCCGCGCTCGCAGCAGCGGCCCCCGGCTGAGGTCAAACGGGCGCTCGCTTTCCTGGCGAATCTGCTCCCGCGCGGCCTCGTCACGCCGGTCAGCAGGCAGGTCCGTCAATACTGTGGGCGTCAAGGTTAGCGGCAGCTCTGGAGAAATCGCCTGGACCAGCTTCCCCTGGACCAGCTCAAAGGTCGTTCGCAGAATTTCGTGACGACTAATAAGAGCCTGTAGGCTTTGCTCCAGGGCCTTAACATGGAGCGTGCCGGTTAGCCGAAACACCAGGGGAATGGTGTACAGAGATGACCCGGGTGCTAGCTGCTCAATGAACCACAGCCGCTGCTGAGCAAACGAGGCCGGAAAGACAAATACTTCCTCTGGAGCGAAACTGTCGCCCGGCTTGCCTAAAACCATGCCCACCTGCACTTTTGCAACTCACCCTTGATTTAAGGGGAAAGCATTCCAGGAAAACTATACCTTTGGGTAGAGATAGACCTGAAATGTGGCCGATTCTGTACGTTTTTCGTTCAATCAGTCGAAATCTTACTAACAATCAACAATTGAGAAGATTCTTATTAGGCTGCTATCGGCAGAAGCTCTACCAGAACCTGTCCAGCTCCACAGCTATTGCCAAATTACAGACTGCTGACAATGCGGCAAAGCTATAGGCGGGACGTTTGTAGAGCTTGAGCCAGCCCCATTTTT
>DATNQE010000334.1:0-4297 GCA_036702895.1 Trichocoleus sp.
CCCTCAAGGGCAATCGGTATCACGTAGGCGATACTCTGAACATCTCTGAGGTTCGTAACCACCTCAAGCACCGAATTTTTTTACAGGCCCTGGACCGGGACCGGCACGTAGCCTGGGTTGGGATTGAAGACAATGTCAATGTCAACTCCAGTGTTCCCAGAGTCATCACGGCGGCCAAGATACTCTACACCGTCAAACCCCATGCGCTTGAGCCAGAACCCATGGCGATGGTGCTCGTCAATTACAGCCTAGAGCACCTCTACGAGCACTTTAGCCAGGTGCATCTGGGAGACCAGGCTTACATGGTGGTGATCGATGCCCAAAACCGTATTCTCTACCACCCCAACAAGCAGCTCCTGGGGGCAACGATTACCCCGGCCTTGGCTACCCTGATTGGGCAACACGACGGCACTTTTGTACAGACCATTGACGACCAGCTTATGCTGGTGTCTTATGCCCGCTCACAGATGAGCGGTTGGGCCGTGATCGATCTGGTGCCCATGAAAACGTTGATGGCTCCCGCTGTCGTCATTGGCAGGACAACGCTGCTGGTGCTGGGGCTGTCGTTTGGGGTGCTGCTGCTGGCGGCGGTGCTCGTTTCGGCTCAGGTGGTACAGCCCATTCGTCAAATTACCCATCGCTTTAAGCTGTTTCAATCGGGGGAGGAGGGCTGGAACCGGCCGCTGCCCGTAAACGGCACCGACGAGATTGCGGAACTCAGCCACTGGTTTAATGCCTTCTTAGACAACCTCTCAGCACGCCAGCAGGCGGAGGTAGCGCTGGCCCAGGCCAAGGAAGCGGCAGAGGCAGCAAGTCTCGCCAAGAGCCGGTTTTTAGCCAATATCAGCCATGAGTTGCGCACTCCCCTCAACGCTATCCTGGGCTTTACCCAAGTATTGGCAGCCGATCCTCATACGGCCCCCTACCAAAAGGAAAGCCTGGCCATCATCAACCAGAGCGGGGAGCACCTGCTCAATTTGATCAATGACGTACTGGACATCGCCAAGATTGAGGCCGGTAAAGTCACCGTAGAGGAGCAACCGGTAGATTTTCAGGCGCTGCTGACGATGTTAACCGGGCTGTTTCAACCTGCAGCCCGCGACAAGAACCTAAAGCTGGCGTGCGAGCTCATCTTGCCTCTGCCCCGCTACATTCAGGTCGACGAAGGCAAGCTGCGCCAGATTCTCACGAACCTGCTGAGCAACGCCGTCAAGTTCACAGCAGCGGGGGAGGTAACGTTTCGAGTGTCGGCTGTGCCCCAGGCGGCTGCCCAAGGGGAGAGGGGTGGTGCGGCAGCGGTGCTGGCGCCGGAGTTGTCCGCCGTAGATGTGCCCCATCTAGAGCCCGAAAAACCGGTTCTGCCCCGTTGGCTCATCCGCTTTGCGGTAGAAGATACCGGGCTGGGCATTGCCGAGGCCGAACAGGCCACTCTGTTTGAGCCCTTTATCCAGACTTCGACCGGTCGGCAGTCCCAGCAGGGGGCTGGGCTAGGGCTATCGATCAGTGCTCGACTGGCCCAAATTATGTCGGGGGAGATTACCGTGACCAGCACCGTGGGACAGGGCAGCTGCTTTACCCTGGTTTTGCCTGCCCAGGAAATTGAGCCGGTTGCGATCGCACCTCCCCCCTGTCCCCCCGCGGTTGAGCTGCTGGCGGAGGACGGCCCGCAGCGAATTTTGATCGTGGACGACGCCAAACCCAACCGCCAGATTCTGGTGAAAATTTTGGGCGATCTGGGGTTTGCGGTGCGGGAAGCGGAAAACGGGCAGGAAGCCCTGACGCTCTGGCAGCAATGGGCCCCGCACCTGGTGCTGATGGACCTACAAATGCCCGTTATGGATGGCTACCAGGCCACCGTCGCCATTCGTCAGGCAGAGGACAACTACTCAACCGAACGGAGCCGTTGCAATGGACTCGCCGCGCCGGGGATGCCAGCCGTTCCAGCGACTGTGATTATTGCCGTCACCGCCCACGTCCTGGAGGAGGAGCGGCAGCAGGCGCTGTCGGCGGGCTTTGACGACTTTTTGAGCAAGCCGCTGCGCCGCAGCCTGCTGCTGGAAAAAATTGCGGCTCATCTTAAGGTGCAGTACCGCTACGCAGAGGCAATCGCCCGGTCCTAAGCCAGGGCAGACCAATCATTGATTAAAGGACTTAAGACCATGATGGGGGCCTCTCGACTTTCCTTCTATCTGAAGCGCAGCCGATACAGACGCCGAGCAGCCCTTGTAGGGGGGCTGCTGTGCCTGGGCATAGCCGGATGCGTCTGGAACAGCCCTTCGTTGCCCTTGACTACCGAGGCGCCACCGTCCACTGCCGTCGTCCAAAGCGACCCGACCGAGAGGCCCACGGTTGCCCTAGTCATGAAAACCCTTACCAATCCGTTCTTTGTGGAGATGGAGAAGGGCGCCCGACGCGCTGAGAGTGAGCTGGGCATTAATCTAATCATCAAGACGGCAGCTCAAGAAACCTCCATTGATCAGCAGATCGGTATCATCGAGGCGCTGATTCAGGACCAGGTAGATGCCATTGTGGTTGCTCCCGGCGACTCGGTGGAGCTGCTCCCGGTGCTAAAAAAGGCGCAGACTGCCGGCATCGTTATTATCAATATCGACAACCGCGTGAATCCCCAGCGCTCGGCAGAGCTAGGGCTAGCAGATGTGCCTTTCATCAGCGTGGACAACCAGCAGGGTGCTTACCTGTCGGCCAGCTACATTAGCGATCGCATCAAGACGCCCACCGAGGCCGCCCTGATTGGCGGTATCCCCACTGCGCAAAACGCCATTGATCGCAACCAGGGCGCGAAGCAGGCGTTTCAGGAGAATCCCAACGTCAAAATCGTGGCGGAGGTGTCTGCCAACTGGAAAATTGACGAAGCCTACGAAGCGGCCCGACAGCTCTTTGAGCAGCACCCCAACCTCGGGGCTATTTTCTGCGCCAACGACATGATGGCCCTCGGCGTTTTGGAGTACCTAGCCGAAACTAACCGCACCGATGTCCTGGTCGCCGGATTTGACGCCCTCGAGGAGGCCAAGGATGCCATTCGCTCTCGGCGGCTGGCAGTAACGATTGATCAGCAGGCGGCGGAGCAGGGCTACCTGGGAGTCCACTACGCAGTACGGGCAATGGCAGGGCAGGTGCTCCCCCTCGAGACAATGGTCGATGTCCAAGTAGTGACCCAGGACAACCTGCCCTGAGCTTTTCTAGCCGATATCGCAGTATAGTTTGAGCTACCCACGGTTTGAGCCACCCCTGGTTTGAGTTAGCCCCTTTGCGCTCAGTCGTTTCAGTGAACTTGCTCCCTACACCTTGCGATGTTGAGATTTCAGCGTTTTCAGGCCCTTCAGCAGCTTGATCCAGTGCAAGACGCCTGTGAAATTTGCCGCCAGGTTGCTGGCTACGAGTTTCCCTGGGACGTTACGAAAGCTTTGGAATTAGCGCTGTTTCGCACCTTCTGCATCCCCAGCATCGGCCAGCTGCTCGACAAAACGGGTGAATTTCACCATCGCCCCCAAAAGCGCTACGACGACACCGGGCTACTTGTCTCTAGCATTTTGAAGTGGGGCTACGACACTGACCGGGGCATGGCGGCTCTAGAGCGCATGAACCGGATTCACGCCCATTTCCCTATCAGCAACACCGACTACATCTATGTGCTCTCCACGTTTGTGCACGAGCCGGTGCGCTGGATCGAGCGGTTCGGCTGGCGCCCCTTAAGCGAGGTGGAGAAACAGGGCCTGTTTTACTTCTGGTACACCGTCGGGCAGAAGATGGGCCTCCAGGACGTCCCGAGCTCCTACGCGCAGCTAGAGCAGTTTAGTCTGGGCTATGAGAAGGCCCATTTTCGCTACTCCAGCGCCACCCAGCGAGTGGGAGAATCAACCCTGAATCTGTTTCTCAGCTGGTTTCCGTCACCGCTGCGGCCTGCCCTCAAGCCCGTAGTCTATGCCCTGCTCGATGATGCTCTGCTAGAGGCGTTTGGCTTTCCGCGCCCTAGCCGCGAGCAGCGGCAGCGACTAGAGCGCTTGCTCCAGTGGCGAGGCCGCTTGGTGCGCTATTTGCCGCCGCGCCGCAGGCCCGACTTCTATGTCGATATGCCCCAGCGCAGCTATCCCCAGGGCTACACCCTAGAAGATCTGGGGCCGCCTGCGCTGTTGCGATCGCTCAATCAGCCTCCCCAGTAGTGCTCGCGCTTTGGCTTTAGAGAGCGCAACGGCTCCACAGCAACGAAATGCTTATGGGACGAGTGGTTCTGGCTTCGCTTTGAAACTTTTCCCGGGGCCTTCCCCCGGACCCCGCT
>DATNQE010000338.1:0-3189 GCA_036702895.1 Trichocoleus sp.
GACGCTATGAACAACGTTGTGCTCAACAGCCAGCAAATCTCCCTCAACATCCAGCAGCAGGCTGTTGCCATCGGTCAAGTAGTCAGCGCCATGAACAGCCTCAACGGAGCTGCCCAGGAAACTGCCAGCGGCATTGGCCAAATCAAAGTCGGCACCCAGCGCCTCAATGAGGCCGCGATCAATCTGAAAGCACTGGTTTAGAGGGATGGGCAAACGGAGCGCAGAGTATCGAGCATTGGGTAACCCAGCCAGGCCCTTACTCCTTACCGCTTCAACTCTCCTCAATCCCAGCAACTCCAGACCAAATCCCACACCCAACTCCCCCCTCCTATGAGAATCGAAGACGACGAACTCCGCGACCTCTTCAAAACGACAAGCGAAGAGCGCATCCAGGCGATCGACAGCGGCCTGCTGGAGCTGGAGCAGCATCCAGACAATCTAGCCACAGTGGAGGCCATTTTGCGTGAAGCCCATTCGCTCAAGGGCGACAGCAACATGCTGGGCCAGGAGGCCTTGGGCAGGCTAGCACACCAGATTGAACACATTCTGGGGGCGGTGAAGCGGGGTGAACAGCTTTTTACCGCAGACATGGCTGACCGTCTTGGCCACGGCATGGCAGCTATTCGCAAACTGGTAGAGGAAGCTGTCACCGGCACGCCAGCCGGTATCAACCCGTTCTATGTGCTGGCTGAGCTCATGGGCGGTGCTCCGGCCAGCGCTGAGCGGCCAGTAGCGCCCGATACGACTGAGCCTACGACAGAACCCGTCGCAAGTGATTTCCTGACTGAACCGACTGCGGCTGCTCCCCCCATAGATTCTGGGGATGAAAACCTTGAGCTTGCCGCAATGGCGATTGGCACAGCGGCTTCCCAGGAAAAGAAATCAGACCAGCCCGTGAGGGGCCTTGCCGCTGCCGCCGCCAGCCATTCGGGCTACCGCATCGAAACAGTGCGAGTGCCTACGCACCACCTCGATAGCCTAATGACGCAGTCAGGAGAGTTGACCGTCACCAAAATTCGGGTAGCCCACCGCCTCACCGAGGTTGAAGCCATCTCCAACCTTTGGGAGGAGTGGAACCGAGATGTCTTCGTCAATCGCTTTTTGCTCGACGACTGCCTTGCCAACAGCGCCAGTGCTCGCCAAATTCAAGACTTTTTTAGCCGAGTAGAAGCCCACATTGAGCAGCTAGGAGCGCTCACTCAGCGTCTACACAGCACCCTCTACGAAGATGTCACTCGGCTAGAGCTTATCAGCGGCGAGCTCGAAGAGGGCATTCGCACGCTGCGGCTGCTGCCCCTCTCGACCATCTTTAACCTGTTTCCTCGTATGGTGCGCGACCTGGCGCGGCAGGAAGGCAAATCCGTCAATTTAGTCATCAGCGGCGGCGAGACCAAAGCTGACAAGCGGATTTTGGAAGAGATGAAAGATCCGCTGCTGCACATGCTGCGCAACGCCATCGACCACGGCATTGAGTCGCCCGAGGAACGCGTGCGCCAGGGCAAACCAGAGCAGGCCACGCTGCACCTGCGGGGGTACCAGACGGGCAACACCATCGTCTTAGAGGTCAGCGATGACGGTCGCGGTTTAGAGACAGAAGCGATCAAAGAAATGGCGATGCGCAAGGGGCTGTACCGCGCTGAAGAGCTTGATACGCTAACCCCAGAGCAAATCCAGGCGCTGATTTTAAGTCCTGGGTTTTCCACTCGCCTGCAGGTGACTGAAGTTTCGGGGCGCGGCGTTGGGCTAGATGTGCTGCGTACCAACGTGGAGCGGCTCAAAGGCCACATCGAAGTTGAGTCTCAGCCAGGTCAGGGCTGCACGCTGCGAGTACGTTTGGGCACTACTCTGGCCACGGCCCACGTGCTGATTGTGGCTGTGGGCGGCATCTCCTACGCCTTGCCGGTGGAGTTTGTCGAGACGGCGCGCCAGGTCAGGCCCAGCGATGTGTTTACGGTCAAAAACCAGCCGTCGCTAATTCACCTGGGGCAGCCCATCTCGGTAGTGTCTTTGGCAGAGATTTTAGACATGCCTGCATCAGACTCTCTAGCTCAGCGGGGTGACGAAACCCGTCCCCTATCCTGCATTGTGCTGCGGGTTGGCGGAGAACGGCTGGGCGTATTTGTCGATGCCCTGATTGATGAGCAGGATGTTGTGCTCAAGCCCCAGAGCCAGCTGCTTAAGCGGGTCCGCAATATCGCTGGGGCTACCATTCTGGGCACAGGCGAGGTCTGTATGGTGCTCAATCCCCAAGACTTTATTCAGTCGGTGCGGCGAGGCGGCTCCTGCGCAGTGGCTACGAACGCGATCGCACCCGCCGCTGCCCTCCACACCCAGCGCGCTGTGCTCCTGGTGGAGGACTCCATTGCCACCCGCACTCAGGAAAAGCGCATTCTAGAAGCCGCCGGATACGCAGTCGTTACCGCCGTAGACGGCGTGGACGGCTTCAACAAGCTTCAGACCCAGCACTTCGATGCTGTCGTCTCCGACGTGCAGATGCCGCACCTCGACGGGCTAGGGCTTACGGCACGGATTCGCCAGAACCGCGAGTACGCTGAGCTGCCCGTTATCCTGGTGACTACTCTCGCCAGCGATGAGGACCGGCGACGGGGGGCCGAAGCGGGGGCCAACGCCTACATTACTAAGAGCAGCTTTAATCAAGGGATGCTGCTCGATACCCTGGAGCGACTGATCTAGATGGCCAACTTGTCCGCTCAGAGGCCGATTCGCGTGCTGCTGGTGGAGGATTCGCCGATTGCGATCGCAATTCTCAAGCGCATCCTTAGCAGCACGCCCGACATTGAGGTCGTGGGTACCGCCCGCACCGGGCTCGAAGCTCTGGCGCTCATCCCCAGGCTCCAGCCCGATGTAGTCTGCACCGATCTGCACATGCCTCAGATGAGCGGCCTGGAGCTCACCCGCCAGATCATGGCCGAGTGCCCTCGCCCTATTCTGGTGATTAGTGCCTCCGTGCAGGAAGACGATACCTCTCAAGTCTTCCAGCTGCTAGAAGCTGGCGCTGTCGATGTCTTTCCCAAACCCCGCAGCGGCCTTGCCGACGACGAGCGCACCCAAAAAGCTTTGGTCAACAAAATTCGCGTCCTCTCGGGCGTCAAGGTCTTCACCCAACACCGCCGCACCGTCTCCTCCCCCTCTCCCCCAGCGCCTAAACTCTACACCCCCTACCCCGCC
>DATNQE010000358.1:0-3659 GCA_036702895.1 Trichocoleus sp.
CCTGCCCTTGAAGTCCTAGGGTTATCCCAATCAAGCTCAGGGCCACAAGTCCCTTGGCAATGTTCAGCACCAGTGGGGAAAGGGATTTTCCCAGACGGCCAAAAATAACCGTCGAAGCAGCCCATAAAAAAGCGGCGGCTAGAGCCGCCAACTCTCCTCGAACAGCCAAAAAGGAATCGATCACAGAGTTTAAGACAGCTAGAGCGAGTGAAGCAGATCTTTCCTATCTTCCCCCAATGCGGTTGTTCGCGGCTGCTCTAGATACGCTTTCCCGTTTCCACACAATCTTCACGAACTTTGAGCGGATCTGTGTCGTCCAGCCAGTAAAGGGAACTAGCTTATCTCTGACTGCTTTGCAGCACCTCCTCCTGTCAACAGGTTTACCTATCTATCCATTGGTATCCCTTTGCCTAAGTACCATGCGATTCGGCAAAGGTTCAGACCATCTTCCGCGATAACCATCAGCCAATTCCAGCAGATTACGGAGTAAGGTTTTATGCGTGTTTGGGCGCTTGCTTCCTGTGGCACTCTAGTTGCCCTGGCCGCTTGCACGGCTAACAAGCCTGCCAGCCAAGAACTTCCCGGCAGCCCGTCTGCAGCGGGTGAGGATGCACCCCTAACAAAACAGGATGCTTCAACATCAGCCTCCGCCCTTAGCAAGGCTGCTGCTCAGCCTAAACCTGAAGTTGGAGGAACTGCTGCTCGCCCCGCTTCTGAGCGCTCGGCCACAGACAGTCAGGTACGACCCTCGAGTCAGGCCCAGGCTCTGCTTCAGCAGCGTCTTGACCAGCTTCGAGCTAAGCGCTCTGGTACGACGCTGCCGCAGCTCGAGCCGGGCCCTTCCTTTAGCCGTGCCACCAGCCGCGTAACGTTGCCGCCGGTGGCGGTGCGGCCCAGCTTGCCCAATAACCGTCTGGCCCCACCACCTGCCCAGCCTGCCGCGCGTCAAGCAGCCACGCCTGCGGCCCCATCGGTGGCTCCTCAAGCAGCGGGCTCGCAAGCTGCAACGGCTCCGACGCGCCCGGCACCCCTATCCCCTGCTTCCAGCTACAGCGTGACCCCTCTAGAGACGCCAGCGAGCCCCCGCTCCGCTCAGCCGTCGTTTGCTGCTGTAAACCCTGGGCTGACGCCAAATTTAGCGTTCTCAGAAACCGCTCCTGACTCGCTTCCTTTAACGGTGACTCCGTCAGAAGCGCCTGCTTTGACTGGCAGGACTCCAACCACTGCCCCAGCACCCGGCTCTGCTGCATCCGCGACGGCGCTCACAGCAGGCTCAATATTAAATCCAACAGTAAGTCCAGCAGTAGATCCTACAGCAGGAATGCCACCCCACCAATCCCAGGTGCTGGCTGCTCGGCCCGAGGGTTTACTGCCCCAGCCCCCCGCCTCCACCAGTGGATCGGGCGTTAGCAGCCGAACAGGTGGTCACCTCTCCTCTGGGGGCTCTGCGGCCGTTAGCAGTGCTTCTCGAGGGCAGACGACCCTGGCGGTTCCCACGCCTGGAGTAGCTGTGGTGAGCGGGGTAACCCCATCACCTCAATTCTCTGCTCCCCTATCGAATGTGGTTGCCCCGGTTCCTGCGGGTCCAGAGTTGCCGCCATTGCTGCAAAATCAACCCACTGTTGCTCCAGAGAGCCTGCCGCTGAATCGGGTGTCCCTGTCAGCGTTGCCCGCCAATAGGCTGCAGAGCACAGCCTGTCAGCAGGCTGTGCCACAGATAACCGAGAGAATGGCGCGCCAGAACCCAGAGCAAAACGCTGAGCAGAGCGCTGAGCAAAGCCCAAATCAAATCTCAAATCAGCGGGCGGTGGTTGTTTCTGGCGAGGGGTTAAAGTCTCTGAGTAAGGCAGATACCTGCGCTGGAGACACCAACGAATTGGCACAGAGAATTCCCGATGCGGCTACGGCTGGAACCCCAATTCCCGGTCGGGTTGAATCACCCACTTGGTATAGCCCCGCAATCGGAGTGCCACAGCCAGGAAACACCCCTTGACCCGCTGCGATTGCAGGCCCATAGGTACCCCGGTAACGGCGTAAATACCGCTCGTGTGTTAGCGGGGTGCCGATGAGCTCTAGGGCAATGCGCGATCGCACATCCGGAATCACCCGCTCCAGCGCCCGGTAGAGAGGTTCGGCCCGCTCACGCTTGCGGGCGGCGTAATCACCATCTCGCTGCCAGTTCTCCCAGGGCTCCAGGGTGTAGGCATGAACCACGTGATGCCCAGGCGGAGCCAGGCTGGAATCAAGCACCGAGGGAATCGAGATCATGCAGGTGTTGCCAGGTTCGGTCACGTCTCGTTCCCCGCTGTGGAGCACCACGTGGTGGATTGCCAGATCGTCTAGCCCTTCGGCGCGAATGCCCAAATGTAGGTGCATAAAGCTGTCTACTGCCGGGGCTTGCAATACCTTTTGGCGGTAGGTAGCGGGAACGTCCTGAGGTTTTAAAAGGTGAGTCAGCGTATCCCACAGGGTGGCGTTGGAAATCACAACGGGGGCTCGCAGCAGTTCTCCCCGCCGCAGACGCACCCCCTGCACCCGGCCCTGCTCCACCACAATCTGCTCAACGTGGGCGTTGAAACGCAGCTCGCCGCCCCACCGCTGTAGCCCTCGCACCAGAGCCTCAACCATGGCACCGCTGCCGCCCACAGGGTAGTCCACCACAGAGTTGTGCCGCTCCCCAAACATAAAAGCCATTTCGGGCGCGACGGTGCCGTGGGCTTTGAGCCCCGACAGCAAAAAGCACTCCAAATCAAACAGCCGCCTCACGAAAGGGTCCTGCACATATTGGTCCATCACCTGCCCGGCAGAGGTCTGCAGCAGGGGAACTTGTTTCAGCAGCTGCAGCAGAGCGCCGGAATGGCGGCTGATTAGCCAAGGAACTAGCTTCCAGTCCGCCCGCAGCCCGAGCAGAGGAATTCCCCGCAGCCCCTCGTAAAGCTTGAGAAAGCGCCGCTCTAGCTGAGCCAGCTCTTGGGCGCCTTGGGGGCTAAACTGCGCGATCGCATCTCGGTACTTCTTCCCGTTGCCATAAATCGGCAGGGTGCCCTCCGGCAGGTGGTAGTACCCCAGCGGGTCGTAGGGAATCGCCTCCAGGGTTTCCCCCAGTGCCGCTAGCACCAGGCGCACCGGGTTGAGCGAATTGGGATCGCCCAGCCCGCAGTAAAACGAAGGGCCAGAGTCAAACCGAAAGCCCTGTCGGGAAAACTCGTGGGCGGCTCCCCCGGCTACGCTGTGGCTCTCGCAAACAATCACCCGGCGGCCATAGCGGGCTAACAGTCCAGCGGCTACCAAACCGCCGATACCGCTGCCCACGACAATTACATCTGCATCTCCATGCCCACTCCAACTCACCTCGAAACCCTCCTGGCTGCTGTTTCCCCAGGCTCAATACTAAAATCTGATGTGGTTAATCGTGGCTTCTACAGAATCCTCCTGGTCCTCGTCCTCCTTGCTGGCGAGGGCGTAGTCATCCAGGTTGAGTGACCGGCTGGTGGTATCGCTCGATGCGATCGCATCCCAACTGCGACCGTCGCTGCGAATCAGCGCCAGCAATAGCTGCCGGCGCGGCTCCAGACATCGGGCCATCTGATAAAACTCTTCGTCACTGACGGTGGGAATGCCGTGCGATCGCAGCAGCTCTAATGGCGGCAGCGGCGGGG
>DATNQE010000391.1:0-2257 GCA_036702895.1 Trichocoleus sp.
CCAAGTTGGCAGCTGTGGGCCGTGTCTAGCGGCTTTTACCCGCAGCGGCATCAGTTTTGGGAGTCCTTTGGGGCCCCAATGGCCCCTCGACCTACATACTGGGCTGCTGTCTGCCCTCTTGCTGTCCCGATCGAAGCCATGGAACGTGAACTGTCAGGTAGCTATAACGTTGTGCTGGTTGTACTTTCTCTAGGAATTGCAGTACTTGCTTCCTACGCCGCCCTCGATTTAGCCGGGCGGGTGCGCGTGACGCAGGGCCGATCGCGATGGGTATGGCTGTTGGGAGGTGCTTTGGCTATGGGCATTGGCATCTGGGCTATGCACTTTATTGCCATGCTGGCCCTGCAGCTGCCCCTGCCGCTCAACTACGACCTGCTGGTAACTTTGCTTTCGTTGGTCTATGCCATTCTGGCCTCTGGGATTGCGCTGGGCCTACTAAGTCGTCCACAGTGTCCCAAGAGCCTCTGGCTGGCTGGGGGAACCTGTATGGGGCTAGCGATCGCCTGGATGCACTACACCGGCATGGCGGCCCTGCGAATCCAGGCCCATCTGCAATACCAGCCGGCAGTAGTGCTGCTGTCGGTCGGCATTGCGGTTGGGGCTTCTTTAGCCGCTCTGGGGTTATCTTTTCGGCTGCAGGAGCAGCGCCCCCAGCACCGCTGGCAGCAGGGCGCAAGCGCTGTGGTGATGGGAGGCGCAATCAGCGGTATGCACTACACCGGCATGGCGGCCACCCACTTTGTATCCCAGGCTCGGCTCATGCCAATTCAGGCTGAGCGGCTCACGTCCGGGTGGGTCCTGAACCTGCCGTCTAACCTACCGCCGGGAACTAGCCAAAACTGGTTGGCCGGGAGCGTTGCGATCGCAACGCTGATCATCCTTGGGCTGACTCTGCTAACGTCTTTGGTTGACCAGCAAATTGTTCGCCAAAAACTGCGGCAGCGCGCCCTGCAAGACAGCGAAGCCCGCTTTCGCACCCTAATTGGCAATCTGCAGGTGGGGGTGCTGGTGTGTAATGACCAAGGCCAAGTGCTGCTGAGCAATGAGGCCGCTAAAGACCTCCTGGGGCTAGCAGCTCACGAGGGTGGCTCCAGCGGCATACTCCACGATCGCCTCTTTTTTCGGGAAGACGGTACGCCCTTTGCGACCGCCGACCTTCCCCTGCAGCGGGCGCTAACGAAGCGTCAGCCCATTCATAACGTGGTGGTTGGTCTGGATGCACCGCCCCGACGCCAACGCCTCTGGCTGCTGGTCAACGCCGACCCTGAGTTTAATAGCGAGGGTAGCCTAGAGCGCGTGGTCTGCACTTTCAGCGACATTACTGGTCGAAAGCAGGCAGAGGCACTAGTACGCGAAACTGCTGAGCGGGAGCAGGCCACATCACGAATTATTCTGCGGATGCGCCAGAGCCTCAAGCTGGAGCTCATTTTTGACACTACTACGGTTGAGCTGCAGCAGGCTGTCGATTGCGATCGCGTCTTAATTTACCGCTTCAACGCTGACTGGAGCGGGACTCTGGTGTCGGAGGCCGTCAATGGTGTCTGGGAGCCACTGCTGCCGAGCCGCGTTAACGACCACAGCATCACTCAAGTTGCCATTGACCACCCCAACTGCGCTACAGCCCGGTTAGGAATTGAGGGGCTGATTCGAGATACTCACCTGCAGGAGACCGCGGGCGGCATCTATCAACAGCGCAGCAGTTTCTGCTGTATACCCGACGTTAACCGGGCTGGGTTTAGTCAGTGTTATTTGGATCTGCTAGAGCAGCTCCAGGCCCGTGCCTATGTCATTGCGCCAATTTTCTGTGGTAGTCAGCTGTGGGGGCTGCTTGCCGTTTACCAAAATAGTGGCCCTCGCCAGTGGCAGGACGCTGAGGTGCGTATTGTCACCCAGGTAGCCAACCAGCTTGGGGTAGCGGTGCAGCAGGCGGAGCTGTTTGCCAAGACTCAGCAGCAGACTCTAGAGCTGCTCCAGGCTAAAGACGCTGCCGACGCAGCCAGTCGGGCCAAGAGCGAGTTTTTAGCGAATATGAGCCACGAGCTGCGCACGCCGCTCAATGCCATTTTGGGCTTTACCCAACTGATGCAGCGCCATCGCTCCCTATCTCCCGAGCACCATCGCTACGTAGAGATCATTAACCACAGCGGCGAACATCTGCTGGGCCTGATTAACGATGTGTTGGAGATGTCCAAAATTGAGGCTGGCCGAGTTACTCTGCGGCCTACTGAGTTCAACCTGCACCGCCTGCTGCGGGGGC
>DATNQE010000396.1:0-6536 GCA_036702895.1 Trichocoleus sp.
CCGTATCGCCAGCGGGGTTCGTTCCTTGAATCTTGAGAGCGTTGTAGATCTTGGGAAGCTGGCCGCTAGCAAACTTGACGTCCACAACCGGGCCAATAATCTGAGTGATGTAGCCGATATTCGTTTTCTCTGCAGTGGTGACCATGCTTGCGCCTATCTCGTGATCAGCTTGTTCGGCGGCTTTCTTAAGAGAGTGTTACGTTCCAAAGCGCCACTCTACAGATTATCACCGAATGATTCCTCGTAACGATCTTTAAACTGGCTAAGCGTGAGTCTGCGCGCGGCGGATTGGGTAATCCTAACTTTGGCAGTTGGCAACCACAGCTCTTAACCTAATGATTAAGTTGGCCCTCTAAAATATGGCGGCCAAATGCTCCAGGAGAGGCAATGACGAACGCAGCGCTTGCAGAACACAGCCTTGATTTGGATGACCCACAATACTATTTCAACCGGGAGCTAAGCTGGCTGGAGTTTAATGCGCGGGTGCTGCACGAGGCTCTAGATGAGCGCACACCGCTGCTGGAGCGGCTGAAATTCCTGGCGATTTTTAGCTCGAACCTGGACGAGTTTTTTATGGTGCGGGTGTCGGGACTGATCGAGCAGGTGCAGGCAGATGTGCATCCTAAAACCCCTGACGGTCTTTCTCCGGCTCAGCAGCTAGAGGCGATTCGCGCTCACCTGTGTGGAAAGATTGCAGAGCAGAACCGGGTATTTGGCGAGTTGCGATCGCGCTTGACCGAGCACGGCGTTCATCTGGTCGATTACGCTGATTTGAACTCGGAGCAAAAGTTTCACCTCAAGTCGTATTTTGAACGGCGTATTTTCCCAGTGCTAACGCCGCTTAGCGTCGATCCGGCTCACCCATTTCCCCGCATGTCTAATCTCAGCCTCAACTTGGCGGTGCGGGTTGAGAATCCGGAGACCGGTATGCAGAAGCTGGCGCGGGTTAAGGTGCCCGGTAGTTTGCCTCGATTTGTGACCCTGCCAGAGCCCCTTAACACCTACCAGGGCAAGACTCGTCTCTGGGTCGGTGTGCCGCTAGAGCAGGTCGTTGCTGAGCATTTAGATGCCTTGTTCCCTGGCATGACTATCAAAGATCACTATCTGTTTCGGTTGACCCGAGATGCTGACTTCCCGATTAAGGAGGACGAAGCAGATGACCTGCTGCTGGCTATTGAGCAGGAAATTAGCAAGCGCCGTCTAGCGGGCTTCATCTGCCGTATGGAGGTGGAGTCGGCCATGCCTACAGATCTGTGTCAGGGGCTGATGCAGGAACTGAAGATAACTGAGAACGATGTCTACCAAATCGACGGCCTACTGAATCTAAAAGATCTGTTCTTCTTCATGTCGCTGCCCCTGCCAGATCTCAAAAATGCTCCCTGGCGCAGCATTACGCCGCCCCGTCTGCGCCCGGTGGTAGATCTCGACGAGGATGGCCAGGAAATCTACGTAGAGCATGCCCTCAATATCTTTGCAGCGATTCGCCAAGGCGATATCTTGGTGCATCACCCCTACGAATCGTTTACAAAGTCGGTGCAGGAGTTTGTCACTCAAGCGGCCCAAGACCCGCAGGTGCTGGCGATCAAGATAACGCTCTACCGCACCTCGGGAGACTCACCCATTGTCAAGGCGCTAATTCGGGCAGCAGAAAATCGTAAGCAGGTAGTGGCTCTGGTAGAGCTGAAGGCGCGCTTCGATGAAGAGAACAACATTGTTTGGGCCAAGCAGTTGGAGAATGCCGGGGTCCACGTGGTCTATGGTTTGGTAGGGCTGAAAACCCACACTAAGACAACCTTAGTGGTACGGCTGGAGGGTGACCAGATTCGCCGCTACGTCCACATTGGTACGGGTAACTACAATCCCAAAACATCCAGGCTGTACACAGATTTAAGCCTATTTAGCTGCCGGGAAGACCTGGGGGCGGACCTGAGTGATCTATTCAATTATTTGACCGGTTACTCGCTGCAGAAGGCGTACCGCAAGCTGCTGGTGGCGCCATTGACCCTGCGCGATCGCATGATGGCCCTAATTCAGCGGGAAATTGATCACGCGCGCAGCGGCGGAGTCGGTAAGCTGGTGGTTAAGATGAACTCTTTAGTGGACGGCAAGATTATCAAGCTGCTCTACCAAGCGTCTCAGGCAGGAGTGCAGATTGACCTCATCGTTCGAGGAACCTGTTGCCTACGGCCGGGCGTACCAGGGCTAAGCGACAACATTCGAGTAATCAGCGTCATTGGCGGGTTCCTAGAACACTCCCGCATCTTTTGTTTCCACAACAACGGCGAGGAAGAGTTTTACATCGGCAGCGCTGACTGGATGACCCGCAACCTGGATCGGCGGGTTGAGGCGGTCGTTCCGGTGGAAGACCCGGCCCTGGTGGACGAGCTGAGGGCTATTCTCAAAACTTCGCTGGAGGATAACCGCCAAGCTTGGGAACTGCAATCCAACGGTCAGTTCGTGCAGCGACATCCGGCTGAAGGCGAGCCTAAGCGAGGCACCCATGCGCTCATGATGGCGCACGCCCTGAAGAAGGCCCAGTAAAAACCGCCATTTGTGTTAGGGCGTTCTAGATGACCTGGCCAGAAGCGTTGTGAGGCAGCTAACTGCGCCCGCTTCAGCAGTAGGCGCTCAAGAACTGTCCTAAGTGAGCGGGCCAGTGATAGAGAGATCTGAGTTCGAAGTAAGCTGCGGCTCTGATTCTCTGGTTGCTGATTCTGGCAGTTTGGCACCGTGCTGGCGCTGTTTCAGCCATTTTGGATCTTCTAATCTAGGAAGCCGAACCTGAGCTGACGTTGAGCCTTGGCGAAGCGCGGGAGGCGCTACTGGGTCTTGAATTCTAGGGTTGTCTAGGGTTGAGCTGCTTGAATTCCTCAGGTTAGACCTATTCGTTGATGGGGGGTTCAGAAGCCGTCGACTCAGGACCCATTCCGGGCTCAACTCGGGGGCTGGTGGCCGCATGAGTAGACAGGGCTATCGCATCGACGGGCTCTCCTTTTTCTAAAACGTCAATAACCCAGGCTTCCTCTAGCCAAACCCTACAAATGACCGCCAGCGGTAGGGCCAAAATCAGCCCCAGGGGGCCCAAAAAGGTGGCAAAGAAAATCTGGGCAATTAGCGTAGCGGCCGGCAGCAGAGCCACCTGCTTTTGCATCATCAGGGGACCAAACCAATAGCTCTCTAGGTTTTGAATCAAGATATAGAGCACAATCACCGCCAGCGCTTTACCGGGGGAGTCGAGGAGAGCAACGAAGGTCGGAAAAATAGCGCTCAGGGTCGGTCCTACATTGGGAATGAAATTAAAAATGCCGGCGAGCACTGCGTGGGCAAAAGCAAAGGGTACCCCTAGCAGAACCAGCCCCGTGAAGCTGAGAATAGCGACGAAAGCAGAGTTAATGGCAGCCCCACCGAGCCAGCCCAAGAGTGCAGTTTCGCATTTGGTCAAAATGTCGTCGGCACGACGGCGGTAGGCCGAGGGAAATAGCCTCAGCAGCAGCTGTCGGTAGGCAACCGGGTCTGACAGGATCATCAGCGTCAGCACGAGCAGCAGCAGCAGCTGCAGCACGATCGTGACGGAGCTAGAGAAGAAATTGAAAAAGTTGCCGAAGACGCGGGTGCTGATTGAAGTAGCCTGCTCTAGCAGATCTGAGAAATCGGGCAGCAGCCCAATGTCGGGCTCGGGAAACCATTCGGGCGGGTTGGCGATTAGGGCATCGAACCAAACGCCCAGCTGAGTCAACCCGCGCGGGGTAAGGGCCAGCAGCTCTTGAAACTGGCTGATGAATAGCGGCAGCACCAGCACCAGCACCAGCACGCTGCCGGCCATCATCAGGGTGGTAGTAGCCACCACTGCCTGAGGGCGCTGCCACCGGAGGCGACGCATGATCTGGCGCACCAGACTGTTGAGTGCGATCGCAAGCACGACCGCAGCAAAAATCAGCAGCACAATTTGCCGAAATCGCCACAGAATGAGCAGGGCGATACCAAGGCAAACCAGGCTAATCCAATCAGTGAGTTTCACGGCTGATTCTCTATTTTGAGCGCTGATGCTTGAGCGCTGATGTGGCTCACCCCGTTGCTATTACGCCGAGTTGCTATTACGTCGCCTAGTCTTCTGCTCCTAGGGACCAGCGCATTTTTTCGATGGCGTTGCACTCCCGAGGGACCTATTTAGCTAGGCCCTTTCAGATCAGGGGTATCCGTTTTCACGCTACGCCAGCATACAGAATACATAGATAGCTGACAGTACATATCGGTTGCTAGAGAGACTGAGGTGGCCTCTCGGCCTGGGTTAACAGGGGCTGATATGCTGGAGTTTTAATCTGTATTGAGCTATGTCCGCGACCTCTGCCTCTATCCGGCAACAGCAGCACCCCATGATTCGGCAGCTGGCAGATACCATTGAGGCGCTCTGGCAGCAGTACCTAGAGCTTTCCCCCTATACTCTGCCCGAGGACTTGGGATACGTCGAGGGCCGGCTGGAGGGCGAGCGGCTGGTGATTGAGAATCGCTGCTACCAGACTCCCCAGTTTCGCAAGCTTCATCTAGAGCTGGCAAAGGTGGGCCCTAACCTCGACATTCTTCACTGTGTAATGTTCCCTCGCCCGACTTATGCGCTGCCGATGTTTGGCTGCGACCTAGTAGGCGGACGAGGTCAGATTAGCGCTGCCATTGTTGACTTGTCCCCTGTAGCTCAGGGGGATAATCCTGGCAGCTCGGTCGATAGCCCAACGCTAAGCGAAGGGTACAACCAGGCGTTGCGATCGCTTCCAGAACCGGGCTTCTCCCAAGTGCGGGATCTGCCGAGCTGGGGGGATATCTTCTCCCCCTTTTGCCTGTTTATTCGCCCAGATGGTTCTGAGGAAGAAGTGGCCTTTGTCGAACGCATCGCCGCTTACCTAGAGATCCACTGCCAGCAGGCAGTCGCAGCCCGCCCTGATCCGGCTGCCGCTGCCGCTATTTTGGCGGGCCAGCAGCGCTACTGTGAGCAGCAGCAGCAGAACGATAAGACTCGGCGGATTTTGGAGAAGGCCTTTGGCGATGCCTGGGCCGATCGCTACCTAAAAACTGTCCTTTTTGATGTCCCCAGTCTTGAATAGAATAGATATTCCGTATCCGCTCAAGCAGCATCCAGCCTATGACTGTGCTTTACTCTCCCACCATTCCTGTTGAGGTTGACCAGACCCCTGCTGTAGCGGGTAGCGACCCTGTTCCGGCTTCTCGGCTGGGTCGTTTGATTGTCTTTACTGGGCCAAGTGGGGTTGGCAAGGGCACCCTGCTGCGAGCGCTGCTGCAGCGCCACGGCGAGCTGCGGCTTTCGGTCTCTGCGACAACGCGCTCACCCCGTCCTGGCGAGGTGCCTGGACAGCACTACTACTTCGTCAGCCGGGATGAATTTCGGCAGATGGTGGAGCACCAGGACCTGTTGGAGTGGGCAGAATTTGCCGGGAACTGCTACGGGACGCCCCGGCAGCCTGTGAAGGATCTTGTTCAGGCGGGGCACTGGGTGATTTTAGAAATTGAGTTAGAAGGCGCTCGGCAGGTCCGGGCGTCTTTTCCTGAAGCGCTGCAGCTGTTTATTCTGCCGCCGTCCCTGGAGGAGCTGGAGCACCGCATTCGGCAGCGGGGTCAAGACTCTGAGGAGTCCATTCAAAAGCGACTGCAGCGAGCCCGTACCGAGATCGAGGCGGCTTCTGAGTTTGATATTCAAATTGTCAATGACAACCTAGACGTTGCTCTAGCCCAGCTTGAACGGGTGCTATTCGAGGGATAGGGGTTAGCCTCTTGGCTTAGCTCTTCTCAGCTGCGGCAGGCGGTGTAGGCGGAATGCCTTCAATCACCACTAGCGACTCCATGATGCTCTTCACGAGCGGTGCCGCGACCGTTGATCCGTAGGCATTGTCGCCCCAAGGCTCATCAATCACAGCCAAAACAACGTAGCGTGGGTTTTCTACAGGCAAAATGCCGACAAAGCTCGTGATGCGCCCGTTGCCGTAGACTCCGGCCTCGGTAACTTTCTGAGCGGTACCAGTTTTGCCACCAATTCGGTAACCGTTGATTTGAGCCGGCTTGCCAGTGCCTTCGGTGACGACTTTCTCCATCATCGACAGCACAGCCTGACTGGTTTCGGGAGAAAAGAGCGCCTGGGGGGTGAGTCGGCTGCTCTGCCAGCGCACAGCGCCTTGATCGTCTACGAGCCCTCGCACCACGTGGGGCGTGACCAGCTTACCGCCATTGGCTAACGTAGCCTGAAACTGAAGCAGCTGAATCGGCGTCAGCGCAAAGCCTTGACCAAACGATGTGGTGGCTGACTCAACAGCGCTATTAACAAACTGATCGCGGTCCTTGAGCTGCCCGGCAACTTCTGAAGGCAGGTCGATGCCTGTAGGGCGGCCCAGCCCCAGCCGCTGCAGCCAGTCAAAGTAGGTGGCGCTGCGCACGCGATCCATAATGTGCACCATACCCACGTTGCTGGAGTACTTCAGCACCTCGGTGATGCTTAGGGGGCCGCGTCCGCCCACAGCGTTAAAGTCTGAGTT
>DATNQE010000413.1:0-8329 GCA_036702895.1 Trichocoleus sp.
GGGCGCCCGCCGCTGATAGACCAAGTATGACGGAGCCGCCTGGGGACCAGGTTCCAGGAGCTGGCCGCTGACCTGGTCTGACTCAGCGCGAATGATGTCTGCGCGGGTAATAATGCCCACCAGCTTGGTGCCCTCCACCACCGGCAGACGGCTAACCTTGAGCCGATTGAGGAGGTACAGCACGTGCGTTAAAGTCGCATCGGGCGCGACAAAGACCGGATTAGGGGTCATAAAGTCGGCCAGCCGGGGGGGCTCTGGGCTAGTGGTGCTGATCTCGCTCAGGTCGGACTGGGTGACAATACCCGCCAACCGGCCATCTTCGAGTACCGGAAAGCCGCGATGGTGCGACCTTGAAAACGCCTGCACCACCTCCGGCAGGGTCATCTGGCTTGAGAGGGTCTCAACTCGGCGCTGCATAAGGTCGGCAGCTTTGAGGTGGGCCCAAGGGTTGTTGGCCTGGGGTACCGGCTCTAGGTGAATGCCCTGCCAGCTGAGCAACCGATTGTAGATGGAGCCATTGGCGGCCCGATCGGCAATCAAATAGGCAATGCCGGAGCCAATCATCAGCGGCAGCACCAGATTGAAGCTAGCCGTCATCTCAAACACGATGACGATAGCGGTGATCGGCACCCCGGTAACCGCGCTAAAGAAAGCGCCCATGCCGGTCAGCGCATAGGTCGTGGTAGTGGCTAGATCCGCTGGGGCTTCCCAGGCGCCAAAGCCGGTGTAAACGGCTTGAGCTAGAAAGCTCACCAGACAGCCCAGAGCCGATCCCAGCACCAGAGACGGCGCAAAAATACCGCCTGCCGCCCCTGAACCATAGGCCACCAGCGTCAGCAGGAACTTGGCAACAAATGCGATCGCAATTATCCGCCAGCTGGCTTCTCCGGTCACCAAAAATTCCTGCAGGCCGGTGTTGTCTTCAGCAGCAATCGGCAGAAACACGCCTACCAAACCCGTTGCGAAGCCCGCTAGACCCACCCGCTGCGCCAGGCTCAGCTGTTTAAGCTGACGGAACACCTTGAGGCTAAAGAAAATACCCCGGCTGAAAAGCGCACCAAGCCCACCAGCCAGCACCCCCAGCACCACCAGAAAAGGCAAGTCGCGCACTGACAGGCCCACCGTAGGTGCATCCACAATCAGATTGAGCCCCTGACCGCCGAGCAGGCGGGACACCACAGCACCAATAAACGAAGCGAGGATAGCACTGCCCAGGGTCAGCCCGGAGAAATCCTGCAGCAGTTCCTCCACCACAAACAAGATGCCGGAAATGGGCGCATTAAACCCAGCCGCCAATCCTGCAGCCGCTCCGGCTGAGATGAGCTGTCGGCGGTACTCCGGTGAGGTAGGCACCCAGCGGCTGAATTGAGCTGCCAACGCCGCCCCAATCTGCACTGTGGGCCCCTGTCGTCCCAAAGACAACCCCGACCCCAGAGCCAGCAGCGTGCTGACCAGCTTGACCAGGGCAACTCGCAGGTTAAGCGCTATTGGCGCAAATCCCAGCGCCGCTTTCACCTGAGGAATCCCTGACCCCGCCGCTTCTGGCGCTAGCCCTGATACTAGCCAACCCGACAGCCAGCCTCCCACCAAGCCAACCAGCGGCAGCATGAACCACAGATGCATGTCGTGGGAAACGCGGACTACGGTAAACCACTCAACCCCCTGCTTGAGCAGAACCGCCGCCAGGCCGGAAACCACTCCGATGATGCAGGCTTCTAGGATGGCTGCGCGTTTACGACTGAGAAAGGGCTCTAGATGTTTGAGCAGCATAACCAGCGCGGGCAGAGGCGGTTTGGCGAGCCGCTTAGCAACCCGTTACCGACAGACCGTTGACAATCACCGATGGGGTGTAGCAGGAGCCGTTCCAGTCAGCATCACCGCCCAACTCCACAATATTCTTTAACGCCGTGTAAACGTTGCCGGCGATCATCGTGTCTTTTACTCTGCCCACAATTTCACCCCGGCGCACCAGGTACCCCAACTCCAGGTTGACAGAAAATTCACCTGAAATACCTGCACCGCCGCCCAGCATTTGATCGACGAGCACTCCGTCTTTTAGAGAAGAAACCAGCTCAGCCAGGCTATGCTCCCCTGGCTTGACTAGCGTGTTAAATAAGCTGGGCGTAGGGTAGCTACCTAGGCCGGGACGAAAGCCGTTGCCGGTGGAACCGCCGCCCAGTTCCCGACCGGTAGTGCGATCGGTGTAGAACAGGCGCAGCACTCCGTTTTCAATAAAGGTGAGAGGCTGGGCAGGGGTTCCCTCATCGTCAAACGGGCAGCTAAATGGTCCTGCCTCTGGATCCTGCGACAGGGTTAGCTGCGCTCCGGTAACCTGGTCACCGATGCCATCGCTCCAGGGGGACGAGCGCTCCAGCACCCGCTTACCGCTCAGAGCTGCCTGAATTGTATTCCAGAGCATATCGGCGGCCTTAGCGCTAAAGAGTACGGGCAGACGGCCGCTGGGGGCTGACACATTGCGCTTGGCCCAGTCAAGGCGCTGAATGATCTGCTGCGCCAATGCCTCCGGATCAAGGGCATCGCGTCGCGTCTGACCATCCCCGACACTCAGAAAATCGTCACCCCGAATCCACTCCGCGGCAACGTAGGCATTCAGCGTCGTGTCGCTGTAGCTACAGTCCAACCCAAGACTCGTAAGAATACGGGTCGTCTCGACATCACACTCCAGCTCAGCCTCGCAGATAACGTCTGGGTAGGCACTGCGGATTTGATCGATGATGTCTCGGCCCAGCTGCACCAGATGCTCGACTGGGACAGCTTGGCCCATATCGGGGTAGCGAGTCTGGCTGCCAGCGGTCAGCTCGATCTGTTCTGGATCGTTGAGCTGGCTCAGAGACAGGGCCTTGTCGACCAGCGCCTGGGGCTCAATATCGCCGTAGGCAACGGCAAGGCCGGGGCGGCCCTCTCGCCAGAGCCGCAAGGCTGTGCCCTCAGCCTCTGAGCTCTCCAGCTGCTTGAGGCGATTGGCCTCAAAAAACACTGGTCGGGAAACGGACTTAGACTGTAATACCTCAGCCGCCTCTGCCCCCGACCGCAGCGCCAGATCAATCAGTTTCTCTGGCAATGAGTCTTCAAAGTGCCCAGTCCCCATAGATTCCACTTATACGACTAGAGCAGATAAACCCTTCAATCATCTTCGGGGATCGTGGTCACTCTGGAAAGTTTTCTGAGGGCAGGAGGACAATAGAGTAATTCCTAATCTATTGATTGATTTGGCAGCCCAATCGAATCCCGTGCTGAGCGACCGATTCGCGATTAAATAGGTAGAGCCTATTTTCCCTGTGCTTTTGTGTCCAAAGATTTGCCTCAAAACTCACCGCCATCGCCCGACCCGGTCGAAACAGGAGCTTCTGAGGGCCTGTCTGCATCTTCAGCAGGGCATTCTGAGGCGCTGCCTGAAGAGCCGTGGGAGGACTTAGCAGAATCGGCCCCCGAGTCTTCAGACGTGCCGCCCAACTCCTCGCTCAACGCGGCGGTAGAGGTGCCGCAAGGAGCTGCCGCTAAGACGGGCCGCTCTCTGGCCAATATTGCGGGCATTGTGGCAGCGGCCACCTTGATCAGCAAGCTCTTTGGGTTGTTTCGCCAGCAGGCAATCGGGGCGAGTTTTGCCGTGGGGCCCGTTGCCGATGCCTACAGCTTTGCCTACGTCATCCCGGGCTTTTTGCTGGTGCTGCTGGGCGGCATCAACGGTCCTTTCCACAGCGCTATTGTCAGCGTTATTGCCAAGCGCAAACGGGAGCAGGTAGGACCGCTGGTAGAGTCTATTAGCACGCTGGTAGGGCTGATCCTGCTGGGGGTGTCGGTGCTGCTGCTCATTTTTGCCGCCCCCCTGATTGACCTGGTAGCTCAGGGGCTGGCCCAAACCAACCCAGAAGCACGGGAAATTGCCATCTTGCAGCTGCGCATTATGGCCCCGATGGCGCTATTTTCAGGCCTGATTGGCATTGGCTTTGGCACGCTCAATGCCGATGACCAGTACTGGTTGCCCTCGGTCAGTCCGCTGTTTTCCAGCGTGACGGTGCTAATCGGGCTAGGGGTGCTGTTTGCCGCTGTGGGGCCTGCGATGACTCAGCCCCAGTTTTTCTTGGTAGGCGGGGCAATCCTTGCGATCGCAACCCTGGCAGGCGCCATTCTCCAGTGGCTGGTGCAGCTACCGGCACTGTGGAAGTCAAGCTTGGGCCGCCCACGGCTGCGCTTCGACTGGTCCGATGCCGGGGTGCAGGAGGTCTTTAGAATTTTAGGGCCCGCCACTTTTTCCTCCGGGATGCTGCAGATCAATGTCTTCACCGATCTGTTTTTTGCCTCCTTCATCCCCGGTACGGCAGCGGCCTTAGGCTACGCCAATCTGCTGGTACAGACGCCACTGGGCATCATCTCCAATGTCATCCTGGTGCCGTTTCTGCCCATCTTTGCCCGCCTGGCCGCCCCTGAGAACTGGCCCCAGCTGAAAGACCGCATTCGCCAGAGCATGATGCTCACGGCGCTGACCATGCTGCCGCTGGGGGCACTGATCATCACCTTGGCTTTGCCCATCGTGCGGCTAATTTACGAGCGAGGCGCCTTTGATCTGGACGCATCAGCGATGGTCACCTCGCTGCTGATAGCCTACGGCATCGGTATGTTTGTGTACCTGGCGCGAGATGTGCTGGTGCGGGTGTTTTACGCTCTAGGAGACGGCCAAACCCCGTTCCGCATCAGCCTGGCCAATATCCTCCTCAATGCCGTGCTGGATTTTTGGTTTATTCAGTGGATGGGGGCACCGGGGCTAGTGCTGGCCACAGTGGGGGTCAACATCACCTCGGCTCTGGCCATGGTGATCATTCTCAATCGGCGGCTCAACGGACTGCCGTGGCTGAGCTGGAGCCGCCCCATCGTGGGGCTAACGCTGGTGAGCGGTCTAGCCGGTACGGCCGCCTGGGGTCTGCGGCTGGGGCTCGAAAGCTGGCTGGGCACTGAAGGTGCCTGGACTCAGCTGCTGCAGCTGGTGATCGCAGGCGGCGTTGGGCTGGCTCTGTTCGCAGGCATGGCGATGCTGCTGCCCATTCCCGAGACGGGGCTGCTGGCAAACCGGATCCGGCAGCGCTTGGGGCGCTAGCCCGGGTTCAAGTCGCAAAGCGTTCAAACTGGGTTAACAAAGCTTGCGATCACAAGCGTCACGAAGCAAATCTGCGTGTATCCTTACACACAGCTTGTTTAGCCCGCGATGGGTGCCCCATGAACCCACAACAGAAGACCTCTTTACTGCTGTTAGCCCTGCTGGGCACGATTGCTTTTCCCCTGGCAGGGATGCTGCAGGGACGCCACGCCGCCGCTATTAAGGCTTGGGCTCAACCCGCCCTAGCCCAGGAAGCGCCCCAGCCCGAGCCCACGTTCACGCCGCCCGCTACTTTAGCAACCGGGACAACCCTCAACATCGATGGCTCGACCAATATGAGGGTGATTAACCAGGCGCTAGCCCAGGGCTTTGAAGAGCGCTACCCCGGCTCGGATGTGGTTCTCAGCAGCAACGGGGTCGAGGCAGCGCTACAGGCACTGCTGCAGGGCAACCTCAATTTAGCTGCGGTCGGTCGCCCGCTGAGCGACCAGGAACGGTCTCAGGGGCTAACTCAAGTGCCCATTAGCCGCGAAAAAATTGCCATCATCGTCGGGCGGGACAATTCCTTCCAGGGCGATCTCTCCTTTGACCAGTTCGCCCAGATCTTTCGCGGCGAAATCACCAACTGGGCTCAGCTTAAAGGTCCCAATTTGCCGATCCGCTTCATCGACCGGCCAGCGGGTAGCGACACTCGCCAGGCTCTGAGCGGCTATGAAATCTTTGAGGGCGCACCCTTTGAAACCGGAGCCAATGCCATCACCCTAGAGACCGACGACACAGCAGCCGTGGTGCGGGAGTTGGGACGTGACGGCATTAGCTATGCGATCTCATCCCAAGTGCTCGATCAAGACAACGTCCGGGTGCTTACCATGGACGGCACTTTACCCGACGATTCCCGCTACCCCTACTCCCAGCCGCGCGGGTACGTTTACCGAGGAGAGCCCAGTTTGGCCGTGGAGGCATTTTTGGGCTATGCGACTAACCCCAACGGGCAACAGGCTGTAGCCGAGGCCAAAGCCGACGAGGCCGCCACCGTAGCGACCGCTGATTTGCTCCCCGGCCAGCTCGCTGTCAGCCCCGACGGACAAACGATTGTTCGCGGCACTCAGGACGGCCTGCTGGAGTGGTACGACGACCAGGGCAATAGCCAGGGCATCACTGTTCCGGCTCACACCAGCCTGGTCACCGGGATAGCCTTTGCCCCCGACGGTCAAAGCCTGCTCTCCAGCGGAGCCGACGGTAGCCTGCGGCGCTGGGACCTACAGGGCAACCCGCTGGGAGCCCCGCTTCAAGAGGATGGCGACCCCATTACCGCCTTGGCATTTAGCCCCAACGGCCAGCGCATCGCCAGCGGCAGCAACAACGGCAGCGTGCAGCTCTGGAGCGCCGATGGTCTACCTCAGGGTGAACCCATTCAAGCGCATCAGGGGGCTGTGCGAGGGGTTGCCTTTAGCGCTGACAGCCAAACGCTGATCACCGGCAGCACGGATGGAGCCGTGCGCCTGTGGAACCCAGATGGCACCCCCGCAGGCGAAGTCGCCAACGTCAGCGCCAGCGGCATTACAACGCTAGCGGCTAGCCCCAACGGCCAGTTCCTCGCTAGCGGCGGCGCTGATGGCACTCTCCAACTTTTTAATGCTGCCGGAGCGCCTCAGGGAGACTCCATTGCAGCCCACACCGATGCCATTACTGCCCTGGCCATTAGCCCTGATGGTCAAACCATTGCCTCAGCAGGTAGAGACAATACCCTCCGCCTGTGGGACCCCAGCGGCAATGCTAAAACCGCTGCCGACAGCACATTGCCCAGCCCTGCTAGCGCCCTGGCTTACAAACCCGATGGAGAACTGGTTACGGGGTTTGCCGACAGCACATTGCAACTGCGTGACCCCCAAGGGCGCTTGAGAATTGGTGAGCTGCCGGGTCTGCCTGAGGACTCGAATCTCAACCTGCCCCCCGGCATCGCAAACGCGCTCCAGGCGTTACCCCGGTCTACCTGGTGGATTATCCCAGCAATCCCAATCCTGCTGATCCTGATCGGCCTGTTGTGGAGTCTATTTAGCGGTCGTAAAGCCTCGGTAGACGACGACTTAGAGGATGACTTTGAAGAAAGCACGCCGGCAGCAGATAGCTCCACCGCAATAAACGGAGCCCCGGCAGTAGTTACCGGGGCTCCCATAGACGGCAGTTACCCCCCTGCCGGCGAAGTTCCCCCTGAATCAGCCTGGGTTGCCGCTGCCCCGGCAGCAGACTCTGGTTCTTCTCTCGGGGATAAGCTGGGGCAGGCAAAAGTCGATCTTGCTGAGGGCACCCGCCTGTTTCGGGAGGGACGCTACGACGAAGCACTCAACCGCTTTAACAACTCCATTGAGGGGGCCGAGGTAGAGCGGATGAAAGCGATCGCAGCCGGAGCCAGCCTAGGCGGCATTACCCTGGTGCTGGCTCCAGCGACGGCGCGTCGCGGCAGTGTGTTGGCTCTATTAGGCCGCCCGGATCGAGCGCTGGAGAGCTTTAACCGGGCGCTGGAAATGGACCCCAATTCGGTAGAAGCCTGGACAGGTAAAGGCCGTTTGCTGGCCAGCACAGGACAGCTTGATGAAGCCCTATTCTGTTTTGATAAAGCGCTAGAGCTTGACGCTACGAACGGCTCAGCCTGGGCTGCTAAAGGCCAGGCGCTGCTCCAGATGGGCCGCCAGCAGGAGGGCCAGGACTGCCTGAGCCGGGCGGCAGAATTGGGTGCCGACGAACTTGCTCCGGTTACTCCACCAGATCTGACGGTGTCTCCGGCAGGTGATATTCCTGAGGGCTACGTCCCAGAGGGCTTTGCCCCTGAGGAGTACCGGAATGAGTATGGGGTAGAGTACGTCCCACCAGTAAGGGACATTCCTGAGGGCTACGTTCCGGAGGGCTTTGCGCCCGAGGCATACCCAGAGAACGAGCGCCTAAGGGAGAGCATGCCCAGTGGGGACGCGCCGCTGCCAGGGCCGGTATCCGAGGCGGCGCCCCCCGCTCTCAGCGGAGGCGTTCCGACTGAGCTCAGCCAGCTAGCGGCAGGTCTTCCCAGCACTGAAACCGTAACCCATTCTGGCACCGTGCTGGCAGAGCCCGAAGTGCCTGCCCACATGCAGCAGGTAGTCGAGGATTTGCCCGACGACCCAGAAATGCCAGAACACGCTTTTATCACGTCGGCTCAAATCACCAATCCCGACGATCTTGATC
>DATNQE010000418.1:0-4731 GCA_036702895.1 Trichocoleus sp.
ACCCGCCGCCTGCTGAACCTGTCTTAACGCTTCAAACATAGAGCCTTAGAAGTGGAAACACCGCTACTGGGCATTCTACCGCTCCCAATAAATCCTCAACCGCACTCGCTGTTCCCCTGCTTCCCATTTCCCTGCTCCCGTTTCCCCTGCTCTCTCCAACCAACCGCCACTTAGGGAAAATACTATAAAGTGACGGAAAACGCTTGCGAGGACGCTGCTGGTGAAGGTTGCCTTTATTGGACTGGGGACGATGGGTTTGCCCATGACGCTGAATCTGCTCAAGGCGGGGCATGAGGTCACGGTTCACAACCGCACCCGGCAGCGGGAAGAGGCCGCTGCCGCTGCTGGGGCTCAGCGAGCGGAGTCTCCCCAAGCTGCTGCCACCAATGCCGACGTTGTCATCACCTGCGTCAGCGATACGCCTGATGTAGAAGCCGTGATCTTAGGGGAAAACGGCGTTATTCACGGCCTGCAGCCTGGCGGGGTCGTGATCGACATGTCTACCATCAGCCCTGGGGCTACCCGGCAAATCGCCGCAGCCCTAGCCGAGAAAGGCATTGCTATGCTTGATGCGCCAGTCTCCGGTGGGTCGGAGGGAGCCAAAAACGCCACCCTTTCAATCATGGTGGGCGGCGAGGCCGAGGCTGTAGAGCGGGTGCATCCAGTACTCCAGGCGATGGGCAAAACCATTACCCACGTTGGCCCGAGCGGGGCTGGGCAAATTACCAAAGCCATTAACCAAGTGATTGTTGCGGGCACCTACTGGGCAGTAGCCGAAGGGATTGCCCTGGGCCTTAAGTCTGGGGTTGACATGGACAAGGTGGTACAAGCCGTAGGCAGCGGTGCAGCAGCCTCGTGGAGCTTGACCAATCGCTCCGGCAACATGATCCAAAATAGCTATCCCTTAGGCTTCCGAGTCCGGCTGCATCGCAAAGACCTGGCGATTGCCCTCGAAGCTGCCCGGGAAGTCGGCGTAGCGCTGCCTATGGCGGCCTACGTAGAGCAAATTGAAAACGGTCTAATTGCTCAGGGTTACGGAGATGAGGACATATCAGCCGTTGCCCGCAGCGTGAGGCAGCAGTCGGGGATTGAGTAGATTAGAGTTTGGGGCGTTAGGGGTGCCAGAAGAAGCCGTTGGCATCAGTGCTTCCTCGCCCAAGATATCCAGCGTTCCCAGTGGGCAGTCCCAGCGGGGAAAAGCTAATCTGGCAGTAAGGCTGAGGTTCATCGTCCATGAAAGATTCTGAATTGCAGGCAAAACTTAAGCAGCTACAGGCGGAAGTCGAGCGAGAGAATCCGTCCCAGCCGCTGCCGCGTTCAGAGCGGGGCAAACCGCCAGCGGCTCGTGCCCAGGGCGGGGCGCTTAGCCGCTTAAAGCAAAACGCGATGCTGCCGCTGATGATTCTGGCGGTTCCCTGGGTCCAGGAGATTGTGGATCAGGTGGCTTTTCGGGGGTATTGGAACCTGCCAGTTCACCCCCGCAGCCTAGACGGCATTCAAGGCATTTTTCTATCCGCCTTTTCCCACAGCGGCTTCCCTCACCTCATCGGAAACAGCATTGCCTTTGCCATTTTTAGCTGGCTCATTCTGTTGAAGAACCGGCGTGACTATTGGATCACCTTCCTGATTGGCTGGTTGGGTGGCGGCTTAGCCTGCTGGCTCCTGGGCCCTGGCAGTGCGCACGGCCTCAGCGGCGTGGTCTATACGTTGTTTGGCTACCTGCTGGTAATTGGCTGGCTAGAAAAACGGCTTGTACCCCTGTTGATCTCTGTTTTTGTGCTGATTAACTACAGCGCCTTTGTTTGGGGCGTGCTGCCAACGCAACCAATGGTGGCCTGGTGGGGGCACCTCTTTGGCTTTATCTTGGGTATCCTTGCCGCCTACGGCGTCTATCGAGAGCCAGGGCAAACGGCTAAATAATCAGCTGCGCTCGTTCCAAAGGGCTGAGCACTACCTATTCATCCTGTAGCCTGTCGCACACTGCAAAAGATGGGCAAAGGACGCTAGCCCATGCCCACATGCAAGTACCTACCTACGGGTCGAACCTAGTGCAGTAGGTTTTACTGTCTGTTCTTGCCGCGCTGCTTTGGCCCTGTTCCCTAATAGGCAAACCTGCCGAAGTTGGTAATCAGCGCCACGTTGGTGTGCTCCAGGGTGGTCACAAGCCAGGGCACGTCTTTGCAATTTTTTTGCTCGTGCAGATTAAAGAGCACTGAGAAGCAGCGCTCTAGCCAGGGCTTGGCCATAGAGCAGAACAGCACAATGCGCAGCAGCAGTCCCACAGTTAGGGTGTAGCCGATGTCATTGATCAGGTGCCGGAAGGTGCGAAACTCAGGCCGCTTGTTGAGCGGTCGATCCACTACCAGGTAGTTCAGCACTTTGCGGCAGGTCTCCACCACGATGAAGTCGTTGAGCCGTTGGCCGTCAAAGTCGGAGAGGGTATCGCTCAGGTAGCTGCGTAGCTGGCGGGTAAAGTGGTTGTCTGCGTACTTAGGCTCTACTGCCGCTACCGGCTGAATCAGATACTCCACAAACTCTTCTTTGAAGTCGCGAAAAGAGCGGGTGGTTTTGCTGAAGGTTAGGAACCAGGAGGCCCAATCTTTTTGGGTGCGGTGACCATCAAACTTGCCAGTGTAGTGATTGAGGGCTTCGTCAAGAGCCTGGTTGTCCAGCAGCGTAGGGTTCTCGATATGGAGCTTGCGCGAGTGGCCCTGGCGGGCGCTCTGGTAGCGCACCAAGGTTAGCCCCAAGTCCTTTTCGGCCCTGCGGCGCAGGTCGAGCACGTTTTGCTTGTGCTCCTGGGTGCTGTCCTTGGTTAGCAGGCTGTTGTCGTACAGAAAGGGGTAGTGGCGGATGCGGTGGCCTAGGGGTTCCTCCTCAAGCAGCTTGTCCCCTTGTTCAGAAGAAGTTTTAGGCTCTAGGAAGAACTGCTTGAGGCGGCAGAGGGCAGCGTATTGCTCGCTAGTAGTGAAGTCCTGTACCAGCGCCCGCACCTTTTTACTCTCAATGGAGTAAGGAGCCACCTCGGGCAAATTCTCAAACAGGCTAATAAGTTCAGTAATGGCCCCGTGGTAGCGGGTTTGGGTGTACCAAGGGTTGATTAGGGTGTAGCAGCAGCGGTTGAGAGTGTATTTAAACTGGCGATCGGCGTGGGTTCGTTGAGCCAAAGAGGTAAGCGCTGCCCATACTTCTGGGTCGGGATAGCCCACCGCGTCGATAAAGAGCTTGCGGAACTGCTCAATGACCTGCTCAGGGGAGCTGGTTTGCCGCTGCTGTTGCCAGTGCTGGTAGAGCACTTCCTCTAGCTGGCTGGGAGGAGAACTCGTGTAATTAGACCAAGAGTCTAGGGAATCCCAAAGGCTCATGACGGTTTCCTGATTGAATGGGGCCAACTAACTCCAACTGCCGAGATAATCGAATCGCCAGGGACACTGACGCGAATTAACGTACTGCCATGTAGAAAGGCTACCCAGGGAACGGGTTGGGATACAGGGAATAGAGCGGACACAAACAGGAACAAAGCGCCCAGACAGGGCTGGCGCTTGAGTTAAAACGGATACTACAGAGTCGGCAACGGTCTAGAGCGATCGCAATAGGCCAGTTTGGCAACTGTCCACCCAATAATACTGGGAAGTGTCAATAAAGTTTTTGTTCACTGTTTACATTTCCAGCAGTTTTTTCAGGGTCAGACCTAAAAATAGCTGCGCTCGATCTGCCTGACTACAGTGACGGCCGAGTAGCTGACCCCGGCAGTTCCTTCGCCGGGGTGGGTAGAGTCACCCACCAGCCATAAACCAGGGATTGGGGTGCGATTGGCAAAACCAAAGGGACCAAACGTGCTGACCCGCATGCCAATGCCGCCGACGCTGCCCATATCGCGGCCCGTAAAGCGGGCGAACGTACGGGGTGTAGCGGCCTCTACGTGAATTAGGTGTTCAGGGCGCAGGTCAAAGAAGGTGCTCAAATGTGCGATCGCACCCTCTGTATATTTACGCTTCATGTCCTCGTAATCTTCGCAACGCCACCATGCTTCGGCATCCGTAAATGACGAAGCAATAATGGTGGCTTTTCCGGCTGGAGCCCGTCCGTCCCCAAGTCGACTGACCGAGACAAAGAGGGAATTATTTTCGCCAATGGGGCCGTCGTAGTCGTAGAGAAACTGCAGGTGGGGCGGGCAATCCGTCGGAATCGCCGTCTGATCGACGCCTAAATAAACGACAAAGGCGCCAGAGGCAGGGGGCAGCTTGTCTACCCGACGGCGGTAGCCTGGGGGGGCCTGGTCGCCCAACAACTGCACAAGGTTCTGCACGGTGACGTTGGCAACAACGTGATCGGCCGGTTCAGTCCAGGTTTCCCCAGTTTTTTGGCGGCGCACGGTGACCCCTGTGGTTCTGCTGCCCTCGGTATGGATTTGCTCCACGCTGTGGCGCAGATGCAAAGTTCCCCCCTCGCGCTTGAGGGCGGAGAGAATGCGATCGCTCAGCACCTGCATACTGCCCTGCAGATGAAATAGCCCTTGAGGCTCTTGAGAAACGCTTAGGGCCGTAGCCGCATATAGGAGCGCCGTTTCGTCGGTATCCACCTGGGAGTAAAGCTTTAGCTGCAGGTCGAGAAACGTTTTCAGCCGCCGGTTATTGTAGAGTCGATAACCTCGCAGCGCCTGTCCCACTGTAGAAAAGGTGTGGGGCACTGTTAGCAGCGTATTAGGGCGCACAGCCTGCACCAGTCGCC
>DATNQE010000424.1:0-3955 GCA_036702895.1 Trichocoleus sp.
AAAAACTGCCCCATCATTTGAAAACCGCCGCAGATTCCCATGACGGTTCCACCAGCAGCGACGTAGTTCTGCAGGGCTTCGGCCATACCGGTTCGCTGCAGCAGCAGCAGGTCGGCGATGGTAGTCTTGGTGCCGGGCAACACTACGGCATCGGGGTAGCCCAGGCTCTCTTTAGGGTTCAGGTAGGTCACCCGTACGCTAGACTCCGACTCTAACGGATCAAAGTCGGTGAAATTAGAGATCCGAGGCAGCCGCACTACGGCAACGGTCACCTCCGCCTGGCTATTAGCACCCGGGTTGCGGTCCATCAGCGTGAGAGAATCTTCTGCCGGAAATGATTCTTCTAGCCAAGGAATGACTCCCAAAACGGGAATGCCGGTGCGCTCCTGCAGCCAATCAATGCCGGGCTGCAGCAGATCTAGCTGGCCCCGAAACTTATTGATAATGATGCCTTTAACTAAAGCCCGCTCTTCTGGATCGAGTAGCTCTAGGGTGCCAACGATGTGGGCAAATACGCCGCCTCGATCAATATCAGCCACCAGCACCGTGGGGGCTTGCAGGTGGGTTGCCACCCGCATGTTGGTCAGGTCGCGGTGCTTAAGATTGATTTCCGCAGGGCTGCCGGCCCCCTCGCACACCAAAAAGTCAAAGTCCTGGCTCAGCCGGGTAAGGCTCTCTTGAATTGCCTGCCAGCCCAGGTCAAAAAATTTCTCGTAGTACTGTCCAGCGGTGGTGCGTCCCACAGGTCGGCCCTTGAGAATGACCTGGGAGGTCATATCCCCTTGGGGCTTGAGCAGAATCGGGTTCATCTCGACCTGAGGTGAAATCCCTGCCGCCCAAGCCTGAACTGCCTGGGCATAGCCCACTTCAGCGCCTGTAGAGGTGACGTAGGAATTGAGGGCCATGTTTTGCCCTTTAAAGGGGGCAACTCGCCATCCCCGTCGGCTCAAAATTCGACACAGCGCCGTGGTAATCAACGACTTCCCGGCATGGGAGGAGGTACCCACGACCATGATCGCTTTCATTTAGAGTCTCCAAACGCAGTTGTGGGGGTGACAACCATCAGGAATAGACAGGATGAGCAACAGGGAACCGGCAAACCAAAGCGGGCTTCGCCAACTCAAAGCGGCAGGCTACAGCCAGCCCGGTAGGCGCAGCCATCGGCTCAACGCATTATATATGTGATCCCCAGGCCCAGGCCGGAAATCCGGAAAACCCTGAGTCTCGAATTGTTGCATCACTTGGCGACCTAGGGGCGTCAGCCGAAAGCTGTCGGTCAGGCCTTGGCCGTCAACTTCGCGTCGCAGCAGACCTACAGCGATGAGCCACATTAGGCTGCTGTCCGCCGCTAGTTCAGATAGGGGCAGGCGGGTGTAGCCGTTGTGAATGCCGCGATCGTCCGTAATGGCCCGCAGGGAAACGCTGTGCGATCGCATATCTGCCAGCAGCTTGGGCCGAAACGGTGAGCAGCGTAGAGCCCGCTCGGCCCGCTGTAGGGTTTGAGCAGAGTAGGCAATCGCTGCCAAAGACCTGGACTCAGAAGATGTCATGCGCTGCTTGGTACCGATGAATGACCTTTACAATTCTAGTCTGCTGAAATTCTAATCTGGCTGTTTTAGAGTCGGGTGCATTGGGTAAAGAATTGAGTTCCGTAACAAGAGATACCTCTTGTATCTCTGCAGCTTGCTATCAATACTGCTAAGCAACTCAAAGCCATCTGCGGAAGCACGGTTTGGAATATTTGGTCTGATACGAAGTCTAAAGCGCTGGCAAAGTAGTCCGCTTCTAGGGTTCCGGTTCTGCGCGTTGCCGATAACGGTTTCTGTCAGCAGCATGTCTGGTCCGAGAGAAGCAGCCGATCCTGTTGAGAACAGTATTTCTCATGTTTATCGGGTTGGTCACACGGCGGGATAAAAGCCCGGGAGGCATAGCGGAAACCTAGCCGCTAGCTTCCTGGGCTTTGTTGTTGCTCTGTTCCGTATTGAATCTGTATTTACGCTAAACCCCATGAGCGACAATCCCCTCTTTCAACCTGGTGCCAACGGCGACTCTGAAGCTAAACAGGCGCTAGAGCGGGAAACTCATCTGCCGCTTACCGGATGGCAGCAGGAGGTTTCCCAAGGCCTAACCTACGGCCTAGAAGCAGCTGAAAGCATTCAAGATCGCAGTATCTCCACCTTCTCGCGAGGAGAACTGCCCCACTATGCGGGTATCAACACCTTTCTCAAAGCGCCCTACTTAGAAGATGTGCGTCGAGTTGGGGAATACGATGTAGCGATTGTTGGGGTGCCTCACGACTCGGGCACCACCTACCGCCCCGGCACTCGCTTTGGCCCCCAGGGCATTCGCCGCATTTCGGCTCTTTACACGCCCTACAACTTTGAGTTTGGAGTTGACCTGCGTGAGCAGATTACGCTGTGTGACGTAGGCGATGTCTTCACTATTCCGGGCAACAACGAGAAGTCATTCGACCAGATTTCCAAAGGCATTGCCCACATCTTTAGCTCGGGCGCGTTTCCTATCATCCTGGGCGGCGATCATTCCATTGGCTTTCCGACTGTGCGCGGCGTCTGCCGCCACCTGGGCGACAAAAAAGTCGGCATCATCCACTTCGATCGCCACGTGGACACCCAGGAAACCGACCTGGATGAGCGCATGCACACCTGCCCCTGGTTCCACGCCACCAACATGGCCAACGCCCCGGCTAAAAACCTGGTACAGCTGGGCATTGGCGGCTGGCAGGTACCTCGCCAGGGCGTCAAAGTGTGTCGGGAGCGCGGCACCAACATTCTCACGGTCACTGACATCACTGAGATGGGCCTCGATGCCGCCGCCGACTTTGCCCTGGAGCATGCCCTCGATGGCACCGACTGCGTTTACATCAGTTTTGACATTGACTGCATCGACGCAGGCTTTGTCCCCGGCACCGGCTGGCCCGAGCCCGGCGGTCTGCTGCCTCGCGAAGTCCTCTATTTGCTCAAAAAAATTGTTCGCAGCGCCCCTGTATGCGGTCTGGAAGTGGTCGAAGTTTCCCCTCCGTACGACGTCAGCGACATGACCTCCCTGATGGCTACGCGGGTCATCTGCGACACAATGGCTCACCTGGTGGTCTCTGGCCAATTGCCCCGCCGCGAGAAGCCAGCGTACATCCACGCTGAGGCGAACATGAACGTGGATCAGCGATGGCGGTAGGGACAGTGAGAAGTGAGGAGAGAGGAGCAAACAGCGTAGAGGATATCTGTTCTTTTTGCTTCTCTTCCTTGCCCCTCCTGCTTCCAGGTCCTACCGCCCTCCTAAAACTGTCCTCGACGTCTCCCTCCATAGCCCTACCGGGCATCCAAGAAAAACTCCTCTCTCCTCCCTTTCCAAAAAATGCACGAAACCGACATGACCAAGGCGCTTATTCTCACGGTGCGGGACTGGTGGCAGTCTCAGCCGCAGCGCCCGCCGGTCTCCAAAGTTCATCTCATCGTGGGGCAATTTACCTGCGTGGAGCCTGTGAGCCTGCAGTTTGCCTTTGAGGTGCAGACTCAGGGCACCTTTCTCGACGGGGCGGAACTGGTGATTCAGGAAACGCCTTTGATTGCTTTTTGCCACCCCTGTGAAGCCGAGTATCGGCCCGAAATGGGGCTGCACTATGCCTGCCCTACCTGCGGCAATCCGATGGAGGACATTCGCTCGGGGCGAGAGCTCAAGATTGATCGCATTGAATATGGTGCGCCTATTGGTGCGCCCTAAGAGCCCTTCAAGGTAGCTCTACCGGTTAGTCAGTTGGCGATCGCACCTAAACCCAACCCTTCAACCCACTCCCGGCAAATCTCGCCTTACCGCACTCACTTAGCTCTGGATCCCTATGCATCAAACCTTTGACGAATCTCTAGGCATCAATCTGCTGCACGCCAATCAGGAAGGCGCTGACCACAACCGTGCCCACTTTGACGAGTGGCAAATCACC
>DATNQE010000427.1:0-13772 GCA_036702895.1 Trichocoleus sp.
AGCGGCATTTCTAAACGCTGAGTATCCACTTTGCAGAGATGCTTGGTGCTCTGCAACTTAGTCAGAAGAATCGTAGATACAAAACGGGGGCCTGAAATAGGCCCCCGTTTTTTGCACGTTTTTGCAACACGCTCTTTTGGGTTGGCCTGGCTTCAGGCAGAACCGCCCACGTAAGCGGATTCTGCCTGAAGCAAATTGCGCTTAGCGCGAACCCTGCTGTAGGTAAGCGAGAATAGCATCTGCAGTGATCTGAGACATTGGTCGGCCCTCCTGCTCAGAGGCTGCTTTGAGAATGTTATAGACATCGTTGCTGATGCTGATGCGGTGCCGGCCCTCTTTAGCAAGCTGCACGGCATCCTGCACCGGGACGTAGTTTTCGCCGAAGCTGCGAATGGCATCAAAGCCGACGCGATCGCAAAAGTCCCCAAAGCTCTCACCCGGCTGACGCTGCTCCCGGAAGAGCACAAAGATGGGCTCTAGCTTGCTCTCAATGTCGTTCTCATGGAGCCGCTCCATAAAGGGCTGGGCAAGGCGAGTCTGATTAGGCGAGCCACCCAGCCAAACTTGATAAGACTCCGGCGCGCTGCCAACAAGGCCCAGTTCGGCCATGTAGGGTCGAGCGCAGCCGTTGGGGCAACCCGTCATGCGCACCACAAAGTGCTCATTCTCCAAGCCCAGTTTGTTTAGCAGCGTGCGAAGCCGCTCCAAAATGCTGGGAATAATGCGCTCCGACTCGGTAATTGCCAAACCGCAGGTCGGCAGCGCTGGGCAGGCCATGCCAAAGCGCACCAGCGGATCGATCTCCGTCTCGGCCTTGACGCCGTTGCGGCTGAGAATGTCTTGAATAGCGGCTTTGTCCTCAGGATTAATCTCGTACAGCAGCACGCTTTGGTTGGGCGTGATCCGCATGGGCAAATTAAAGCGCTCGATGATTTCCCGCAGAGCCGTCTTTAGCTTCAGGGTGCCGTTGTCATAAACACGACCGTTGTCGATCTGCACGCCGACAAACAGCTTGCCGTCGCCCTGCTCATGCCAGCCCAGGTAGTCATAAAACTTCCACTCGGGGAGGGGCTTGTAGGGCTGTAGAGGCTTGCCCAGGTACTGCTCCACCTGCTGCCGGAAGCGCTCTACACCCCAGTCGTGAAGCAGGTACTTCATACGGGCGTGGCGGCGGTTAAAGCGATCGCCGTAGTCCCGCTGAGTGGCCACAATAGCTTTCATCGCGTCGTAGACATCGGCCTTGTCGACGTAGCCAATCTCGTCAGCAGTGCGGGCAAAGGTTTCTTCCTTGTTGTGGGTGCGGCCCAAGCCGCCACCCGCCAGAATGTTAAAGCCCTGGAGTTCGCCCTGCTCATCGGTAATGACTACCAGGGTTACGTCCTGGGTGTAGGCATCAACAGAATTGTCGCCAGGTACCGTTACCGCAATTTTGAATTTGCGGGGCATGTAGTGGGTGCCGTAGATCGGCTCCAGGTTACCCTCGATGTTGGTGCCGTGGGTGTTGCGCTGGCGAGCGGCCACGACATCAGGGTGCTCCTCAACAGAGAGGTACTTTTCCCCATCTAGCCAGATTTCGTAGTAGGCCTCAGTTTGCGGGCGCAGCAAATCGGCAATGTTGTCGGCATACTCGCAGGCCAGGGTGTATTCGGGTCGGTTCTTGTAGGGAGCCGGAGGCGCCATGACGTTGCGGTTGATGTCGCCGCAGGCGCCCAAAGTCGAACCCATGTTTTGCACAATGGCGGCAATGGTCGCTTTCAGGTTCTTTTTGAGCACGCCGTGCAGCTGAATACCTTGCCGAGTGGTGGCCCGCAGGGTGTGGTTTCCATATTCGTCAGAGAGCTGGTCGAGGGTTAGATACAGCTCTGGGGGGATAAAGCCACCCGGGTTACGGGTACGCAGCATCATCTGGTAGTCCTTTTCAGCCCCTTTCACCCGGTTGTCCCGGTTGTCCTGCTGGTAAGACCCGTGAAACTTGAGAATTTGAATGGCGTCTTCGGAGAAGTGGTTGGTGTCCTCCAATAGCTCGGTGGCTAAAGGCTCTCTCAGGAAGTTGCTTCTTTCCTTGAGGGCTTCTACCTTCGAGCGCTTTTGATTGGCACCAGAGTTTTGGTCGGCCGGTTTGATAGGGGTCTGAACCATGAGTCAGCAGGATTTCCAGTCAGTTTTAGGCGACAATAAGATGAGTTCACCGGCTTTGAGGTGGCGGTGAACAAGGGCCATAAAGGCCGGTAAATCGGTCGGATTTTAGGTGAATCTTTTAGCTATATTATCACCTGGATCCACCCCCTGGTCTGGAGTTCTTTAGGGAAACATAAAAGTTTAGGGGCTGGGGCTGGCGACTTTGCCGGAGCTCAAAGGGCTAGCATGGGATTGGGTCATTGGGGAATGCCGTCAGCGCAGCTTAGGAAACCGCTCATGCCAGATGCTTTGATGTTTCAGGAAGAAATGTACGTCTTGCTCATGCCGGGAGAGGAGGAAGTGTTTCTCACGGCGGACGAGCTGTTAGAGCAGCTGAAGCAGATTTTGCAGACCCGTCAGGACGACCTGCCCCGCGACCTGCAGCGATTTACGACCCTTGAAGACCAGGCCAAGCACCTACGCGATACGGCCTGTGAGTTTGAGCTACGCCCAGGGGAAGCGATGCAGTGGTATGTGGTTCGACTAGAGAAGTAGGCTGGCCCACTGTCGGAAAGTTTCCGGCCGGGGGTGCGGTACGCTAACGGATGCCATGTTTAAGCCGGCTGATGGGTAAGCGAATTCTTTTTTTAAGCAATGGTCATGGGGAAGACCTCAATGCCAGCCTGGTTTTGAGTGCCCTGCGTCAGGCGGCTCCTGATGTTGAGCCAGCGGCTATGTCGATCGTGGGGGAGGGCACAGCCTACCAGCGGCTGGGAGTACCCATTGTTGGCCCAACCCAAAAGATGCCTTCAGGCGGCTTCAATTACATTGTCTTGGGTCAGTTAATTAACCCCAGAAACTGGCTGCGGAACTCAAATCCGGTTAACCTGGTGCGAGATCTGTTTTCCGGCTTGATAGGGCTGACCTGGGGGCAAATCCGAGCAGTGCGTCGCTACAGCCAGAGCTGTGATCTGCTGTTTGCAACCGGGGATATCGTGCCCATTATGTTCGCCTACATTACGGGGCGACCATTCATGGTGTTTTTGGTTTCCACCTCTAGCTACTACGAGGGGCGAGCGGCCATTCCCCTGCTGGCGATGAGGGCGATGCGATCGCACCGCTGCCGCCAGGTCTTCACTCGCGATGCCTTCACAGCTCAGGACTTACAGCAGCGGGGGCTCACTAAGGCCATTTTTGCAGGCTACCCCATCATGGACGTGCTGACTCCTAAAGAGAAGGACCTGCAGCTGCTGCCAGGGCAGCCCATGGTGGCCCTACTGCCGGGGAGTCGTCTACCCGAAGCCCTGAACAACTTAGGACTGCAGCTACAGCTCTGCGAACGACTAACCCAGCGGCAGCCAACTCAGTTCCGGGCGGCTTTGGTGCCCAGTATCACGCAGGATCAACTGGAGCACCTGGCCCAGGAGCACGGGTGGCAACTGACGGAACCGGGACATTTGGTGAAGGGCGAAACCCATGTATTCTGTCGCAGTGATGCCTTTGCCGATATCCTTACTCAATGCGATTTGGCAATTGGCATGGCGGGGACTGCGGTGGAGCAAGCTGTAGGCCTTGGTAAGCCTGTGGTGCAGATTATTGGGCAAGGTCCGCAGTTCACCTACCCCTTTGCCGAAGCGCAAATGCGGCTGCTGGGGCCATCGGTGATTACGGTGGGTAAGCGCTCGGCAACCTCAGCTCTGCTGGACGAAGCGGCCGATAAAATTGTGGCCGTTCTCAAAGATGAAGTCTACCGCCAGAGCTGTTTAGAAAATGGCAGAGAGCGGGTTGGTGTACCTGGGGGAGCTGCAGCGATCGCGGCGTATATTGCTAACGACTTGCACCGTGCGGTGCAGTAAACCTGCTGTCTTCATCGCCTGTTTTGGGGCTGCTGATACAGGCGAGATAATGTTAGCAAAGGTGATTTTGTAGCGAGCCAACTGTATTTTCTGAGATGTGGGTGAGGCTCAAGAACCGTTTGAGGACCTTCCCAAATCGGTCATGACGCCGTGGCTGGAGCGCCGGATTGAACGCCGCATTGCTCAGGCGGTTGCCAATTGTGGGATGGGCATTACCGATGATGAGATGGCGGAGTTTGTACCGCGCGCCCTCTGGAAGACCTGTGAGGTGCCCGCTGGAACCGTTGTCTTTGCCGATCCGATCACTGTTTTTCACCAAGGCAGGTCGCGCAGCGATGCACGATCGGCGCTGTTCTTTGTCTGTACGGCCGCAAAACCTTTACGGCCCTGGTTCTGTAAGCAGTACAGAGATCTCCGCTATGCTCGTCCTGAAAAACTGGCAGAGGCTGTTGTTTAAGAGGTGAATGGGACATACCTTGGAGAGGATGCAGGGGTAGTGGCTACCCCTGCGCTAAAGCCATTTGTGCCCGTGCCTGAACGGCCGGTACTGGGTCTTGCTCAACTACAGTTTGCAGCGCTTGAGCGATCTGCTCAGACGCTGCGATCGCATTTGCTGCATCACTGTTAGCAAGCGCTGCTCTCAGCGTCTGCAGACCCACCACCGCCGCATAGCGCACTACCCATTCTGGGTCAGACAGCACAGCAGATAGCGTCGTTAATGCGTCTGATTGCGCTGCTTCTGTCTGGTCAGCTGGCAGCTTTGACCAAGCTATGGTTCCGAGGCCCTTGGTTGCAGCACGGCGAACGCTCAGGGCAAAGTCGCTGCGGGCAGCATCTAGCAGTACCGGCAGCGCCCGCGGGTCTTGAATCAGGGCCAAGGCGCGGATGGCCCAGGCACGAGCGCCGTAGTTATAGCCGTCAAGCTGAGCGAGTAGGGCTGGAACAGCCGCTTCTCCTAGACCCACCAAACCGTCAGTGGCGGCTACCGCTGCCCCTGGGTTGTTGTAGCCTAAGACCTTAATTAGAGTCGGAATGGCCGCCGAGTCGTAGGTTGCTGCTAGAGCACGCACAGCCTGCACCATGCTGGCTTTAGAATCAGCCGTTTCAACCGCATTAATCAGGACGGTGAGGTCGGCAGAGGAAGGCACCATTGTGTAGGTCACGGTTCCAAATTCGAGTGTCAGGACGAAGCTAAACGTAGACTGAAAGCCAACAGAGCCGCGACAAATCACGGCTCTGGGCAGGTGTTATGCAATCAAGCTGGCAACCACAGCTGCTAAAACGGCTCTACCCCTAAAGCAGTTCGTCCATTAGGGACATTACCCGCTGGGCGTCTGAAGAAAGGGGAGCGTTGGGGAACTGAGTTTCCTGCAGGTGGTGCTCAAGAACTCCCTGTAGCGCAATCAGTTTTAAGCTGTTTTCGGCCAGGGTTGCCGCGATCGCATCGGCTGCAGGTAAATAGCCGATTGCGCCCAAGTCCATCATGGCCGAACGCCGCAGCTGCAGATTAGGGCCTTGCAGGACCTCAATTAAGCGATCACAAAAAGACGCATCTCCGGTGAGCTGGTAGAGTGCCCGAGCAGCAGCGTTGCGCACTTGAGGCACCGAATGCTCCACAAAGGGAACAATCTCATCGACGGCCTGCTGCACACCTAAGCTGCCCAACGCCTCCAAAATTGCGTTGTAAGGATGCACCAAATGAGGCTTACCCGGCACTTGTACAGCAGCTTCAACCCCACCTGCCAACAGAGCCTGCAGCGGCTCAGCACAGCTGCTGTCGCCCAGCATCTCTAGCGCCTGAACGGCGGCTTCGCGCACGTAGTAATCAGCGCAGCTGAGGCACTGCACTAGAGCGGGGACAACACTGCGATCGCCCAACTTACCCAAAGCGCGGGCCGCGTTGCGGCGCAAAGGATAACCTCCGTCAGGAGCCCGATCGGTTTCGTCTTCTAGGGCATCGACCAAGGCTGCGATCGCAGCGGGTTCCTTGACGCGAAAACGCCCTAACCACCAGGCCGCATAGTATCGCAGACTGGGGTCTTCGGTTTGACGGAGGTTAGCAATAGCCTGATCGACAGTGAGGGATTCCCCGTTGGCATCGACTAGCTGTTGAGATTCCAGCACCATCTCTAGACTCTTAACGTTAGGGTTTTAAGCGCTTTCGCCGTTGTCACCCAGCGGGGTGATGTTGACGATCTTGCCGCCCATGCGAGCGATCCGCTGCATTTCCTCGTTCATACGGCTGTAGGGCACCTTGATAAAGACGCTGCCGCTGTTGCGAACGGGATAAGCGTTTTTGTCGGTTGCCTCGTTCTGACGCATGCCGGTCACTTCGTAGAGGAAAACCCGTCCTCCAGAGGGCGACGCGGTTGTGCTACCAAATGCGTTTTGAGCGAGCATCTGCTAATTTCTCCTGACTCTCAACAAGGACTAGAAACGCAAGTTGTGGGTTGCTGACCGATAGCTTAAGACGCAAATTGGTGCCAATAGCGAACCTACTAAGGTTGGCTAGCACCGTTGTCTCCATGCTCAGGGTCATCACGATAACCAAAGCAGGTTGCCAAATCTGTTCAAAGAGGAGAGCCCAGGGTTGGCAGAATACCGCTCGCCACAGGGCTCTCTTCTTTGTGTATAGGCTACCTGCGTTTAGAGGCTAGCTGGGGTAACGCTAGTCACCTTACCGCCCATTTTGTTGATCTGCTGCAGCTTGGCTGACAGCTTCTCGTAGGGCACCAGGTAGGATGTGTTGATCTGGCGTACCTTCGGGTAGCGAGGCAGGTTAGCCCCGGCAACCTCTACCCGGAAAACCCGACCAGCTGCCTGGCCGTAGGGGGTAGAGCCACCCAAGGCCTTGTTGGGCACAGCTTTCTTATTAGCCGACCAGCCGCTACCGGGAGTAGCAGGCTCCACCACCGAAGAAGCGGTGTTGCGACCCAGTTCCCCGGCCAAGCGGGACTGCTTGCCGCCATACTGTGAGCGGTCGCTGGTGGCGTAGCCCCGGTACAGCTGGAACATACGGGTGAAGCCCACCGACCGCTGGCCTGCTTGATACACAAAGCTGCGGTAGTAGGGCACCACGTTGTCGCCAAAGTTGGCCTGGTACTCTGCGCTGTCAACAAATGAGTCAACGTCAGCGTCGTAGCCCTTGGTTTCGTACAGGTCCAGGTGGAAAACCACTTCGGACTCGTCGTAGGGAGCGCGGCCCAGCAGGTGCTTGGTGTGCAGCTCGATCACGCGGGTCTGGAAGTTGCCGTAGAAGAACTTCTTCTTGTACAGCTCAGACTTGGCGACGGCCCGCACAAACTCGCGCACGGTGATGTAGCCATTCTTGAGCAGAGACTCAGCGCTGACGAGGCGCTCAGACTTCATCAGATAATCGTTCCCCAGCAGCTGGCGATAGACAGCCCGAATGACGACTTCAGCGTCGTCGGGGCTCCAATTGGCGCGCAGCTCTACCGGGGAGGTTTCGCTAAAGGCAGCTGTCCCGAGACGAGATGCTGCAACCGTGATAGGCACGTTAGTTTCCTCCTAATAGATGAAATGTGAGCCTTAAGAAGCCTCTACCATTGGCAAAGGCTCCACGAGGGGAACAGACAGCACACTTCACCGGAAGGAAACTTCGCTAGAAGAAGAACGGGCCATAAAACAGCCGCGTTCGGGCTGTCAGTCCCCCCAAGGTCATCACCAGAGAGACTTGAAGTTGGCAAAGTTAGGCCAGATCAACGCTCGTGACCCGCCCACCTCTGCTGTTGACCTGCTGCAGCTTGCTAGAGAGCTGCTCATAAGGCACCAGAAATTCAGACATGCTGCGGCGCACGGTCGGCAATCGACCCGGCGCAGCGGCCTGAACTACTCGAACCCGGTAAAGCTTCTCACGACCGCCGCCAGAGGTTCCCACGAGGGACTGACCTGTGTTAGCGTTTCCTACGGGGGAAGCAGAGTTTTTGGCGAGCTCCTGTGTGAGACGGGCGCGAACACCACCACGTTGGGTGCGATCGCTCGTCCCATACCCCCTGTAGAGCTGGAAGAACCGGGTAAATCCTACGGTTTTTTGACTGGTTTGAGTCAGGTATCCCCGATAGTGCGGCACAATGCTGTCGCCGAAGTTATCGCGGTACTCATTTGAGTCAATGTAGGAATCGATTTCCGCCGCGTATCCCTGGTTGATATACAGGTCGGTGTGAAAAGCAATTTCGTCCTGGTCGTAGGGCGCACGCCCTAGCAGGTGCTTAAAGTTGAGTTCAATAAAGCGATTTTGCGAACCGGAGGAAAAAAACTTACTCCGGTAGAGATCTGAGAGCGCCAGCGCCCGCACAAAGTCACGAACTGAGATTTCTCCCTGCCGCAGCAGCGATTCGGCACTGGTGATGCGCTCACTAGCCATGATGTACTGGTTGCCAAACACCTGACGGTAGGCGGCGCGAATTACGGCATCTACGTCAGAGCGGCTCCAGTTGGACCGCAGCTCTACCCGCATCGACTCTTCATAGGGGGACACGCCAAGGCGTCCCGCCGAAGTTGTAACTGCCATCCGACATCTCCTTAGAGGCGTTTAGATACAACAATGCCCGGTCGAGCAAACAACTGCTAACAAACTTGCTAACAACTGTTTGCCCTCCCGGGCAGATGCCAACCTAGCTCAGGGCGTTGATGGCGTAGTCGATGTAGGAGTTAGCTTCGGTAGCTGCATCACCAGACAGACCGTGGTTAGCCTTGATGTACTTCAGGGCTTCAACGTACCAGCTGGGGGACAGTTCGAAGGTGCTGTTGATTTCGTCGAGACCAGCAATCAGGTACTCATCCATGGGGCCGGTACCGCCAGCGATTAGGCAGTAGGTCACCATGCGGAGGTAGTAGCCGATGTCGCGGGAGCACTTGTCCTTACCACGCTGATCAGCGGCGTAGTTAGCGCCCTGCATCTGGGTGGTGTAGGGGAACTTGTTGTAAACGGCTTGAGCAGCGCCGCTCACTAGGGAGTCAGCCTTGGTGGTCAGAGACTTAGCAGCTTCCAGACCAGACTGAGCCTGACGCAGACGACCGAAAGCTACTTGCAGCTCGGTGCTAGACAGGAAACGACCTTGGGAATCAGCAGCAGCTACCGCTTCAGTCAAAGGGGTTTTCATCTGAGGTTCTCCTTAATTGTCTTCACAGCGAATGAATGAACAGTCAGAGGATTGCGCTCGTATAGAAAGCTATAGAGAGCACTAGTGAGGTTCAAGTCAGGTGAACCTAAGCAACAGCAGCTGCAGCCAGGTCGAAGTAGCTGCCGATTTCAGAAACCAGGGAGCTGCAGTCGCCCTGGGTGACGCCGTTGGTGTCGTTAACGATTGCGATCGCAGCGGACTTCATCTTCTCAACGCCAGCAGCTACGGAAGCACCGGGGGTACCCAGAGCAACATAGGTCTCACGCAGGCCGTTCAGGCAGCGATCGTTGAGGACGCTAGCGTCACCAGCGAAGATAGCGTAGGTAACATAGCGCAGGATGATTTCCATGTCGCGGAGGCAAGCAGCCATGCGGCGGTTGGTGTAAGCGTTGCCGCCGGGAGCGATTAGCTGGGGCTGTTCGGCGAACAGAGCGCGAGCAGCATCAGCAACGATCTTGGAAGCGTTGCCGGTGATGCGGTTTACAGCATCCAGACGCTTGTTGCCATCGCCAACCATGCGCTGCAGAGCATCGATTTGATCGGTGGAGAGGAAGTCACCACGCGCGTCAGCTTGGGAAACGACCTTGGTGAATGCGTCAAACATCGACTCAATCTCCTAAATTTTTTGTCGCTGAGGTTTGATGATTTGGTCTTAACGACCGTTTTAACGGCTAGTCAGCCGAGGGCTGCCTAAGCGGTCTATGAGAGGATCTTAAAGACAGGCAGTGGCTATCTCTCATTTTGTTAACACTTCTTCAACATTGTGTGAGCCGCTCTTATCGAAAAGCCCGCCAATATTGAGGGAGGCTAATGAGACAAAAGGAAACACTCTAGGCTGCCTTGATCGGCGACTCAAAGTATTCCTCGAAACCATTGTCTGGATTAGCTTTCGCTTGTCATCCAAACCCTCCAAAACTGTTTATACACTGCTGTAGCGTATTTATCTTTTACAAGTTGTTAAGCCTGAAACGGGTTTATCCCCCCCCAGAGGAGGAGATCTTGGCGGTTTGCGAACTTTCCTGCCGTTTTTTGGAGGCTTCGATTTCCTCACATGCTGTTACAAAACTCAATCTTGGTTTGCCCTTTTGGGGGGCTCAATAACGGTCGTCAAACTGGCCTAAGCAGGGCTATAGAAGCTCCAAACCTTTGCTGAGTCCGGATTGATGTAGTGACGCCTGCTCGCTAAGACCCCTTTACAAGGAGGTAGATGGTCTATCATCAGCGTTAGAGAACGAAACGAATCGCAATCCCATATCAGAATTTATTGCGCCACCAAGGTCAGAGCTAATGGATGTAATGGACTTTTTTCGCCTCAGCGCGGGGCAGTGGCAATCTCAACGAACCACGCACCACTTGCCTTTCAGGCGGGCCGAACTGGGCGGCTCGACGATTTCGGTAGAAGCTCTTGATGCTGACCATCCCAGCGTGATTGAAATTTGCCAGCTGCACGGAGTCGATCCTGCTCTAGCGGTGGGCGGTGCCTTCGTCCAGTGGCAGGGAGCGATGGCGTGGGACAAGGAGGACGAGAACCACGAGGGGACAACCGTGTTTGCCTTGGTGCCTGATGCCGATAATCCGCGGGAGGGTCAGCTTCTGCGCGAGCGTGGATACGCTGAGATTGTGCCCGTAATCGGTCGCTATGAGATTGATGACGAAGAAGGACTGGTTTTGACCACTGAGTACGAAACCATGAGTTCGGTTGAGCGATTTTGGTTTGCCAACCCCGACCTGCGGCTGCGCACAAGCGTTGTGAAGCGGTTTGGTGGCTTTAGCACGGCCTCTTTCTGCGCCGAATCGCGCATGGCAGAAACGACCGCTGAAGCTGCTCCAGAACCCGCTAAAGCAGAGGCGTTTTCGGCCTTCGGTTGGTAAGTATTAACGGTTTGAAGGCGTAGCAGTCTGCAGGAGCCCTTGATTTCCTCAAGGGCTCCTGTTTTTTAGATCGAGTGTCTGTAAGGGTGGCTGAAATATTAGCCAATGCAGGCTTGCACCTCAGGAAGCAATAGGGCTTTATTTGATTTTCTCAGCAGAAACTTCTGCCGATCTTTTAGGTCCGCTAACCCTCATAGAAGACTGTCTATTTAGGCAATAGTTTTAATCTCTTTTGTTTGAAGAAAGATAACTGATTGTTACCATCCCTGACGATTTGAGAATGTTAGATCCCTCGATCCCATAGGCTGAAACATAGCATTTTCAGGGCATTAGAGCTTTTCAATAGATAAGTGCTCCTGATTTTGTGGGCAGCTTTAGTGCCGTTAATACTGCTTTAAACCGTGGATGGAGGTTTTTAATCAGTGGCTCTTCCTTTACTTAAATATTCCCCCAATAGCCAGAACCAGCGGGTAGAAAGCTTTGAAATACCGGGCGATGAACAGCCCAGAATTTACACTACCGATAACGTGCTGTCTGCGCTGGACATGGATAACCTGATTGCGGCAGCCTACCGGCAAATTTTCCATGAGCAGCAGATGCTCAAGAGCAATCGGCAGATTTTGCTGGAGTCTCAGCTTCGTGCGGGGCAGTTGACGGTTAAAGACTTCATTCGAGGGCTTGCGACCTCTGGCGCTTTTCGCACCTGGAACTACGAAGTGAATAACAACTACCGCTTTGTAGAGCTATGCTTGCAGCGAATTTTGGGCCGCAATGTTTACGATGAGCGCGAAAAGATTGCTTGGTCTATTGTCCTGGCGACGAAAGGGCTCTATGGCTTTGTCGATGAACTCGTTAACAGCCAGGAGTATCAGGACAATTTTGGCGACAACACTGTGCCTTTTCAACGGCGGCGGGTGCTGGCCCAGAGAGCGCAAGGAGAACTGCCCTTTGAGCGCATGCCTCGCTACAACCAGGATCATCTGAGCACTCTGCAAACCCTGGGCTATGACTTCTCTGCCGATCGCGTGGTCGACTCCGGGGAAGTCTGGCTGCCGCCTGAGCCGGTGCGCAAGCTGGGGGCCATCTTGACCTACAGCGGTGCAGCGCTGCTCGCTCTACTAGTGACTGCAGTGGTGTTTTCCTGGTTCGGTTGGCTCACTCTCTAGCGGGCTCAATTGCTAAAAAACGCTCTGGTGAGGCGGGAAGGCTTAGAAACCGCTTTATAGCGATAGTCACTGGAATTAGGACGGGGTGCAGGGGTCGGAGCCCCCGGCTGGGAGCAAAGCCTCACCACCCCTTAAAATCAAACGTCCTAAGCAGTTTGGCGGCAGCTACACCAGAGTGTATGTCGGTTGGTTGTATGTTTGAACGTTCCGTAGCTCAAAAGAAAAAGCCCTCCTAATTAGGAGGGCTTTTCAGATGTAGGAGTGAGGAGTTAGTTATTGGCAAACGTCATCTATTAAATGACGTCTGCGGTTATTGCAGAGTTTTTAGCAGCAAAGTCTAAAGAACGCCTGCGTTCGCCAGGCCCAGGATGGTTCCTAGACCGATAATGTGGCCGAAGCTAGTAGTGGCGAGCAGTGCGGGCCAACCCATGCCGCCAAAGAATTGAGCGCTGGGTAGGGCAGGGCCAGCAGTGGGGTTTTTCATGGTGAACTTGCCGATTGCGATCGCAAGTACATTCGCCACGATCATAACGATGGCAATCTTGGGGCTCCACTCAACGGTACTGGGAACAGCAGCGGCAGCTAGTAAAAGCGTATTCATCAAAGTATTGACCTCTTAATAATCAAACACCTTGCTTAAATCCTTTCTCATAAAGGCACGTACTCATCTTTTCCGTTGCATTTTTTAATTTCGCTGGCGCGGAGCTTCTGCTGCGGCTGCCTGAAAACAGCACAGAAGGAGAGGAACTAGGAAGCGGAGGTGCAGAAAAGGAGAGGCTTCTGTTGGGGGCACAAAAGTAGGTCCCCCAACAGAAACAGGGAGTGGTATTTGCTTGGAGTGTCGTTATATATGACAGAGTCTAGGCCGACACGACTTCGCTCTCAAAACTGGCGCGGCGCTTGAAGTGAAACGGCCCATACTGAGAACCCCAGACGTGTTCATCTGTTTCTGGGTCGCGTCCTCGGTCCCAGCTAATGAATTCGTCGGCGTTGATTTCAAACTCGCTGTCTAGATAAGTTGTTTTGCCGTTGCGCACGACCATGCAGGCTTTGCCGGGTTCTACACTGCCCTTAAAGCCGCTGCCTGACCAGCGCACAAGCATGTTGCAGCCGCCCATTTTCTCAATGCGATCGCTCGTGATTTCCGCTAGCTTTGCCCGATCGCGAGCCGCACCGTAGCTAGTCTCCTCGTCCTTGACGATGTAGTTCTCAATCAAAATGTGGTCATCCTGAGGAATCAGCTTCATCACCCGGGCCCGGTAGGGCAGGTGGAGCTGAAAGTCATAGGCCTGCTCCAGGTAAAGCCCAACCCCAGAGAGTAAGTCCGGGCTGAGCGGACGCATGCAGACGCGAATATGGGCAAATAGCGGGGGATTATCAAACGCCTGCTGCTGGTTGCTAAAGTCTGCCGCCATCCAGCGGGCGAGGGTAAGCACATCAGTGGAATGAGTCATGAACAGTCAGAGAATGAGTAGAGCTGTGACTGTCCCTCATTTTACGGGGTAGGAGAAGGGTGGGGAGTCAGGGGTACAGGGTTTGGGGTATGGGGTTCAGAGGAATTCTCTGACTCTACTACCTATTAACGTGTCCTTTTACCTCCCTAACCCTTCTGCCCT
>DATNQE010000429.1:0-2634 GCA_036702895.1 Trichocoleus sp.
CAAGCCGCTATAGAGCTTGCGTCAAGCTAGTTAGAAGGTTTGAGAGGACTGGGAATGTGGGTACGTAGCCCCCAACCAGGGTTTTATCCCTGTGCCCCGTGCCCTAATCAATCCGTCTACTGCTATAAACGGCCTTTCCAAGATACAGCGACCAGCAGTGGGCTAGCTGCACCTCTTCCAAATCGCGGCAGAGGTTGCCCGATTTTGGCTACCACAATGGTGGCGCCAGCTGAATGGCGCTAGAGCAATGGCTTGGGATTGGATGAGCTGGAGTTGGATGATTGGCTTAGCCCTGCAGGTCCTCTATTAAAGCCGCGCCGATAACCACCAGAGCGACCGCAGCCAGAATGAAGAGGGCGATTAGATGATCGGCTGGATCAAGATCCCCAAGCAGCATATTCGGCGCGACTGAAGCCGATATCGAAACAAATGCAGCGGGGAATGCTAGGGGAAACCAGGGTACTTGCGACTGTCTGTGGTTCATCTAACCAGGGCATCTAGAGAATCCCAATTAGATTACCCCGTTCTTCGACCGAAAAAACTTTTTTAAGAAAACATCCTTTAGAGAGATTTTTTAGCGGGCAGACCTAAAAAAATAGCTACCTACTCCATAGCTTCCGCTTTTAGGAAAGACAGCACCTCGTCGCACCAGTCAATCCAGTCTTGCTCATAGCGGATACCGCGCCGCAAGGTGAGGTAGCGAAACCGTTCGTCTAAGGGCGGCAGAGGGCAGGCCTTGTGCTCGGCTTCAATGGCCTGGTACTCCAACAGCTTTTCGGTGTGCAGTTGACGGCGATGCTGCAGCTCCTTAATCAGCAGTTCGATGGGCATAAACGGAGCTGCCAGCACTTTTACAAGCAAATCTTCGCGAATCGGCGTGGGTTCCGTAGGCTCAGCGAACCACCGCCGCAGCTCCTGCTGCCCAGTTTCCGTGATCTGATAAATCTTTTTGTCTGGCTTGCCGTCCTGGGGAATTTTCTCAAACGTCACCCAGCTCTGCTGCTCCATCTTTCCCAGCTCTCGGTAGATCTGCTGCTGGCTGGCCTGCCAGTAGCAGCCCACCCCGTCCTCAAACTGCTTGCTGATGTCGTAGCCGCTGCAGGGAGTGTGGGCCAAAACCGCCAAAATCGTGTGCGCTAGAGCCATCGAGGGAACCGAGCCAGAGAAAATATTGACATACTCAACAATTTGAGTATAGGCTATGGGGCAATACACAACAAGTTTTATATCTCTTGTTTGGATATCGCTTTGTTGTATATCAACTTGCTGTGTATTGCCTGCCAAAGGCTCTTGTAAGACTGCCTTGCGGACTAGCCCGCTTGTTATTTAGTTCATTGGATAGGTGCTCCTATGCAGCCCGAACCCACTGCTCCCATCGAAATGCTTCAGCCGCCAAGCCGTCCGGCTTCTACAGCTGAGGTGGACGGCTCTAAACAGAAGAAACGACCGCGCGATCGCAAATGGATTTGGCTGCTGCCCCTGGCCCTTCTGCCTCTAGGCGCGGTGGTCCTGCCCCAGCTGCTCTCCTCTGCACCTGTTGAAACGGCTCAGGCCCAGGCGCTGCCCGTGCAGACGGTACGGCTCACCTCAGTAGATCGCTACGACACCCAGCGCACCTATACCGGGGAAATCGTGGCCCGGCGCAGCAGCAGTTTGGGGTTTGAAGGGTCAGGCACCCTGATCAAGCTGCTGGTGGATGATGGCGATACGGTCGCAGCCGGGCAACCCCTAGCCCAGCTCGATGTCCGTAGCCTGGAAGCCCAGCGGCAGCAGCTCGTAGCCCAAAAAGACCAGGCGCTGGCCCAACTGCGCGAGCTAGAAACCGGCCCCCGCCAGGAGAACATTGCTGCCGCTCAGGCTGCTGTAGCCGACCTGGAGCAGCAGGTCGCCCTGGCCCAAATCCAGCGGCAGCGACGGCAGGAGCTCTACAACCGCGGCGCCATTTCCCTGGAGGAGCTAGACCAGCAGAGCTTTGGCGCGGGCTCGTTGGAGAACCGGCTGCAGCAGGCCCAGAGCCAGCTGGATGAACTGCTGGCTGGATCGCGCCGCGAGCAGGTGGATGCCCAGACGGCGCGCGTTCGTCAGCTAGACGCCAGCCTGCAGGCGATTGATGTGGACCTATCCAAAAGCTTGCTAAGAGCACCTTTTAGCGGCACCGTCAGTCGGCGCTTGGTAGATGAGGGCACCGTGGTTAGCGGCGGTCAGGCGGTGCTCAAACTAATTGAGGGCAGTACCCTAGAAGCCCGCATCGGCGTTCCCACTCAGGTCGCAGACACCCTCAGCGTAGGCAGTTCTCAATCTATTCAGGTAGGCGGTACAGCGCTACCCGCGACCGTTACAGCCCTGCTGCCCGAACTAGATGCCGCTAGCCGCACTGTAACGGTGGTTCTGGCTGTGCAGGCGGAAGCTGCCGTCACCGTGGGGCAAACCGCGCGGCTGGTGCTGACCGAAACACAGGTGGGTGAGGGCTTTTGGCTACCTGCAACGACGCTGGTGCCGGGGGAACGAGGACTTTGGTCGGTGTATGTGACGGTTCCCAAACTGGACGGAGTAGGGTTTGAAGTGGCTCGCCGGGACGTAGAGCTGCTGCACACTGAGGGCGATCGCATTCTCATTCGCGGCATGGTGCAGCCT
>DATNQE010000447.1:0-4724 GCA_036702895.1 Trichocoleus sp.
GGGCTCAACCCCGATGAGATCTAAAAAGCTTGAAATGACTGAATGAGTTTAGACAAGATGAGATCACACTGCCCATAGCGAATAACCTAATGCAGATAGGAAACACGTAGCCTTGGCTGGGCATATTGGGGAGAGCAAAAATTCTCCCTTTTTGCCGGGATTTCCCCATCACTCATTCCTAGGCAAGGCTATGAAAGCACTCTTCAAGTTAGGGCGATGGTTTCTCGCTGGTATCACTGGGCTGCTGGTTTTAGTGTCGCTAGGCGATTGGCTGGCATTTCTCTTTTTTGCAGCGGCGCTGGCGGTGCTGCTGCCCGTGACCGAACGGCTGTTTGTGCAAAAGCTGAGCTTTTTGAGGAAGGGCATCTTCAAGCTGGTGGCGTGGCTGCTGCTGCTAATCCTTGCCTTTACCGCCGCCACTGCTGAAGCCGGGCAAATTCGCAGGCTCGAGGCGGACAAAGACATTCCGGCGCTGGTAGCGATTTTGCAAAAAGAAGAAGCCTTTGCCGAAAATGCTGCTGAAGCGCTGGGCAACATTGGTGACAGCAACGCGGTTGAGCCGCTGATCACGGCGCTAAAGACATCTGAGGATAGCGACATCCGGCGAGAGTCAGCCATTGCCTTGGGCAAGCTGCAAGATTCTCAAGCGGCCGATCCGCTGATTGCCAGCCTCAAAGACGACGATATCAGGGTCCAAACCAGCGCTAAGGAAGCCCTTAAGCTGTTGGCCGCAAAAGATGCCAAGGTCGTCGATAAGCTGCTGCCCGCCTTCAAAGAGGATGATGGCGACGCCCGCTCGGCTTTGGTCACCATCGGTGGACCTGCGGTCAAGGCCCTGGCACCGCTACTAGACAATCCCGATCTGCGCAGCCGCACCGCCTCTGTGCTGGGCGACATGAACGATCCGCTGGCGATTGAGCCGCTCACGCCGTACCTAGTCAACTGGGAATTTGGCCCCACTGTAGGCCCAGCTCTAGAGAAGCTGGGCTGGGAGCCGGAAAAAGACACCGATAAGGTTCACCTGTGGGTAGCGCTGCGGCGCGGCGAAGACCTGCGGCAAAACTGGAGTGTAACCCAACAGGTGCTGCTAGAAGATGTCAAATCTGGCAACGCCGACCGCCTGCAGTACGGCCTCTACTCGCTCATCAGCATCGGCCAACCCGAGGCTATCACCTCCTTGGTCAGCCTGCTGAAGAAGGAAGGCAACAAGGACCTGGCTCTGGCCTATCTCAACTGCGGCGAAGCCACCCTGGAAAAAGCCGCCGAAGACTGGGCTGCCGCCAACGGTTACGAAGTGGTCAGCACGACGGAGGGTAGCGCCCCGGTGAGCTGGGGAGAATGGTAGCGGGAAAGGGAGGAGAGAGGAGGGAGGAGTCACAAATAGGTGTCTTCTCCCTCTCTTTTTATCTATGCGATCGCACGTCCCTCAGGCCGGCCAAAGAACGCGTAGTGAGCAAAGCCCGAGGGCAGGATCTCTGAATCGACAGCTGCGGCCACATCAGGATTGCTGGCTAGATAGGCGCTCTCGCTGAATAGGGCGCTGGGGTCGCGTCCCTCGGCGCTGCCGAAGCTCAAGAAGTGCTCAAACCCATCCGCAAAGATCCCTGCCTGTACCGCTGCCGCCACATCGGGGTTTTGGCCCAAATAGAAAGCTTCGTTGTACAGGGCTACCGCTGGGCCACGCCCCTCGCGGATGCCGAACTCGGCGTAATGCTCAAAGCCGCTGCCAAATACGCCTGCACTCACCGCTGCTGCTACATCGGGGTTGCCCGTCAGGTAGTCGGCCTCGCTAAAGACGCCGCTGCCACTGCGGCCTTCCAGGTGACCAAACTGAGCAAAGTGCTGGAAGCCACTGCTGAACACATCCGCCCCCAGCGCTGCCCCGACATCGGGGTTATTCGCCAGGTAGAAGTCTTCGTCGAAAAAGAGGCTGGGGTCGCGGCCCTCGAACTGGCCAAACTGAGCAAAGTGGTCGTAGCCGCTTCGCAACACGCCGCTCGACACGGCCTGAAACACGTCTGGGTTTTGACCCAGATAATAGGTTTCATCAAACAGTGCTCCGAGGCTCAGCCGTCCCGTTTCCCTTGGGGTGTAGGACAGGTCAAAGCCTACTGCCTCGGCCCCTCGCACCAGCTGCTCAAAGCTAATGAAGAACGGCTGGTTGGGATCGAGCACGGGCAGGGGAATGGGACCGGGGTCACTTTGGGTGGTCTGGTAAATGGTTACCGTGTTGCTGACCTCGTGGGAGAGCACCAGCAAGTTCTGACCGTTGGGGCTATCTGCCGCTGGGATAAAGAGCACTCCTTCAGGGCTAATATCCTCAGCGCTGCGAATGTACTGCACAAACACGGGCGCGGCTGGGTTGCTGATGTCGTAGGCCAACACGCCTCCAGCGCCGCGCTCTAGACCCACAAAGGCAAAGGGCGTATTGCCAACAAAGCCTACGGTAACCGCTTCGGGCTCTGGCCCCTTGTTGTCAGAGCGGGTGTCGAAGTCTGCAGAGCTACCGTTGTCGGCATTAAATAAACCAGGCTCTAGGGACGCCAGGATACGCTCAATTTGATCGCCGCTATCAAATACCAGATTGCCTGCGCCATCCCAAATGGTGAAGGAGCGGCCGCCGTAGGCAAAGAGCTGATCGTAATCGCCGTCACCATCGGTATCCCCATTAATCGCCGAAACGGTGAGTCGGCCCAGGTTCTCGTCGCGCTGCAGGACGCTGGCGTTGGGGAAGGCGACTGGGTCGAGTACCAGCTGACTGACGCGGGCCGTTTCGCCCCGATCGTCGCCCTCGTTGGCCGTGAGGTAGTAGGTCTGGCCGTTGATGGCAACCGATGCGATCGCATCGGGCATGTACAGCCCAAATACAGGCCAGTTGCGCAGATTAATAGCACCATCGCGATCGCTCGCGTCAAGGCTGTTGCCCGCCAGGCTATGGTTCTTGGCACCCAGGGGCAGCACATTGAGAACCTGGGCCGAGGCAATATCGACAACGGCAACGGCGTTGTTCTCCTGCAGCGTCACAAAGGCCTGAGCGCCATCAGGCGATACGGCAATGTACTCAGGCTCAAAGTCGGCAGCCGCTGCCACGCCAGGAAAAATGCGAATGCCCTGAGCCCGCAGAGCATCTTCTTGACCGTTGAGCGCCGTAAAGCTCGCTTCGGCTACAGTTGCGGCTTGGGCGCCGTTAGAGAGATCAATAATGCTGATCGATCCGTTGGGGTTAACGCCGTTGCTAGGTTCCCCTTCGTTGGCTACCAGCACCTTAGCTCCGTCGGGGGTAAAGGTGAGCATGTCGGGCAGCGCCCCTACCGTCACCGAGTTCAGCAGCGTGCCGTCTGTTGTGAAAAACGCGACCACGCCTGGCTCAGTAATCGGAGCAGAGTCGATGGCAGCCGCCACCAAACCATTGCGTACCGCCACACTGTTAACGCCAGCGCCTAGGGCGGTGATATCAATTTCGCCCACTTTTTGCGGCGCGTTGGGGTTGGCAATGCTGATGATGTCGATGGTGCTGCCGGTTGTTACAAACAGCCGCTGGCTTTGGGGGTCATAGGCAGTAATCTCTGCGCCAGCACCTTCAATGCGGCCGGTCAAGCTAAAGAGCTGGCTTTCGTCGACGGAGTCTACCCGCTGCGCCAGGTTTTGAATGCGGGTATCGAGGAGGCGTGAGGTATCGGCCTGGCTAAAGGGCGTTTCGGTGCTGGGGAAGTTCGCCAGCAGGTACTCAGCCAAAGCATCCTGCTCAGAACCGTCATTGGCAAAGGTGGCTGCACCCGTGCGGGGCGATCCGTCCGGTTGGTTGAGATCAATGCGATCGCGATTGGGGAACGGGTATCCATCGCCGCCACTGGCCAAAAAGCCCAGGGTCACTACCCGGAAAGTGCGGTTTGGATCGCCCACCACTTCGCCGCCGCGCACCACGAGGTCAGCGACTTCGCCCTGCTCATTGACTACTGCTAGGGACTGCACCCGATTACCTGCCGCCGCTGCGGGGTTGAAGCTAAACTGCAGACCGCTCACCTGGGGAAATGCGCCTGGCGTTTGCCCGGGTCCAACCCCCGACACGCCCACCTCCAGCAGGGTCAGCAGCTCTTGAGCCGTGACCGTCACCAGCGAGAGGCCGTTGTTAAAGCTGAGGCTGTTGGTGATATCGAGCTGGGAAATGTCGCCCTCCTCCTTACCGGCTAAGGGGTTGGCCGCGGGCGGCAGGCGCAGCACGTCGTTGGGGTCGGTAGAGCCGGGCGGGAAGGTAACCACGCCAATGTCGCTGCGAATGCCGCCGCCGTTTTTGATCGAGATAACTGTGGTCGGGTCAACGGTCTTAGCGTAGGCCAGATTGGCGTCAGCGGTGAGGTTGCCAAAGTTGGTCTCCTGGGTACGCACATCGCTGCGGGTGCCGTTGAGAAAAACAGTGGTGCTGCCAAAGATGGTACCGTCCACCGCCGCAACCACCTGACCCACGGCATTAACGATGGCCTGAATTTCTGGATCGACCAATCCTGCCGCATTCAAATCGGCAACGCCCTGCTCATCGGTAGCGTAGGCACCGCTAATGGCCGGGTCGTAGCTCTCTGGCACGATGTTGCCGTTGGCGTCGAAGTCAATCACCAGACGACCAACGTACTGGTAGTTGCCGTCGGTATTGACGATGGCAATGGGGTTACCGTCAGCGGCAGTGCTGAAAATGGGGTAGGTTCCCTGGTTGGTGTCGCCCGCCCGCA
>DATNQE010000010.1:0-2215 GCA_036702895.1 Trichocoleus sp.
TCGCCCTCCAAACCTCCCCCGCTAGAAATCCCCCAGCATCGGCATTGCTTCGCTGGTTCAGTGGAGCCTGGGTAGGAGTGTGCAGTATCCACTGTTTTCGAGAGTCTGTTGCTTACCAAGCCTGTTTCAACCAGCGAGTATCCGGATCACCAAACTGCCTCTCGCCTCCCACAGTTGCGCCCTTGCGAAGGGGTTTGGGGAAAGCTTGTTTCCCCAAGCAGCGGGGGCCGGGGGAAGGCCCCGGAAAAAGACCTGAAGTGAAGCCAGAACCACTCGTTTATTGAGCAATCCGCTGCTTTAGAGATGCTTCGCTCTTTTGGCTAACCAGTGCAAGGCTGCAAAACAAAAGCGGCGAGTGCTGCTGCACTCACCGCCCCTAATCTGTGAATCGTTTAATCCTGTCCAAGAAATCCTGCGTCTACTCCCATTCGATGGTGCCAGGCGGCTTGGAGGTGATGTCGTAGACTACCCGGTTGACGCCTTTGACCTCGTTAACGATGCGGTTAGAAATCGCCTCCAGAATATCGAAGGGGACCCGCGCCCAGTCGGCGGTCATGCCGTCTTCGCTGGTGATTAGCCGTAGCACGATGGGGTGGGCGTAGGTGCGCTGGTCGCCCATAACGCCGACGCTGCGCACCGGCAGCAGCACCGCAAAGGCCTGCCAGAAGTCATGGTAGATGCCGCGCAGGCGAATCTCTTCGCGCACGATGTAGTCGGCATCCCGCAGGATGTTCAGGCGCTCGGCGGTGACTTCGCCGATAATGCGAATGGCTAGACCGGGGCCAGGGAAGGGGTGGCGGCGCACGATTTCTTCGGGCAGGCCAATGGAGCGGCCCACTTTGCGCACTTCGTCCTTAAACAGTTTGCGCAGGGGTTCCACCAGCTTGAACTGAAGGTCTTTGGGCAAACCGCCAACGTTGTGGTGGCTCTTGATCTTGACCGCGACCCGCTCGCCTGTGGCAGGGTCAACATTGGTGTCGGCAGACTCGATCACATCGGGATAGAGCGTGCCCTGGGCCAAATAGTCGAAGGGGCCAAGGCGGCGCGACTCTTCCTCAAACACGCGAATGAACTCGTGGCCGATGCGCTTGCGCTTCTCTTCGGGGTCGGTGACGCCCTCGATTTTCTCCAGGAAGCGCTCGCGAGCGTTCACGTAGCTAACTTGGATGTGGAACTGCTCCTCGAAGATTTTCACCAGGCGCTCCGGTTCGCCTTTGCGCATAAAGCCCTGGTCAATGAACATGCAGGTGAGCTGATCGCCGATGGCCTGGTGCAGCAAAAATGCCAGGGTAGAGGAGTCAACGCCCCCAGAAAGGGCTAGCAGCACCCGCTTGTCCCCAACTCTGGCCCGCACTTCGCGAATGGCCTCTTCCACAAAAGCTTCAGTGGTCCAGGTCGGCTGGCACCGGCAGATGTGGTAAACGAAGTTGCGAATTAGGGCAATGCCGCCGGTGGAGTGCACTACTTCAGGGTGGAACTGCACGCCGTAGAGGTGGCGCTGGTGGTGTGCGATCGCAGCGCAGGGCGTATTGTCGGTATGGGCCAGTACCGAGAAGCCGTCAGGCAGGTTGGTCACCGAGTCGCCGTGGCTCATCCACATGGTGCTGCCGTCGTCTACGTTGGTCAGCAGATCGGTGGGGTCGTCGATATGCAGAGACGCCTTGCCGTACTCACCCCGGTCGGCTCGCTCTACGGTGCCGCCCAGCTGCTGCACCATCAGCTGCATGCCGTAGCAGACCCCCAGCACCGGAATGCCCAGATTCCAAATTTCAGGATCGCAGTGGGGCGCACCCGGGTCGTAGACAGAGTTGGGGCCACCAGAAAGAATGATGCCCTTGGGGTTGAGCTGGCGCAATTGCTCAGCCGTGGTGCGGTAGGAGAGAACTTCGGAGTACACCTCGGTTTCTCGAATGCGGCGGGCGATTAGCTCAGAGTATTGGGAGCCAAAATCGAGAATAACCAGCATTTGGCGATTGACGTCTCGGAAGGAGGTGTCTTCGAGGTTAGAGAGGTTTTCGGTTTGAAGGGTCACTGTTTAATCCTGAAAGTGCTCTGGTGGACAAAACAACGAGAGAAACAACGGAGCAAAGGAGAAAAACGCAAGAAAATAGGAAGGTTAAAACGCAAATTTGAATAAAAAAAAGTAGCGAGAAACTGCTCGTCAAAAACAATCAGGCGAGAGAGCAGGCGTTCCGAGCGAATTTGTAAAAAAAAT
>DATNQE010000462.1:0-3191 GCA_036702895.1 Trichocoleus sp.
CAAGCCGCAAGCTTCGGGATGTGACGGGCGGTTGGGCGGTTGGGGAAAGGAAAATAGCTCAATTTGAGTGCCGTCAGGCAGCCGCAAATCGAGCTTGTAGGAGTGCCGTTCAGCTCGATACGTCTCGGCAACCACCTCAAAACCCAGCACCTCGCTGTAAAACTTTTTGGAAACCGCGTAGTCAGAGCAAATAATAGCGACGTGATGCAATCCGCACGTAAAAGACATGGCAAGTTTCCCTCTGAAGAGCTAGCTGACAGAATGTTGACACCCAATGAGCTTTGACCGGAGCTGCCCCGTTCTGGAAGAGTGTTTTCTAAAAGATTTATAAAGAGTGTTTCCCAAAGAGTGTTGCTGTGACGCCTAATCCCTCTGCCGAAAAGATTCGCCCTAACCAGTCCTCGTCTAAGCTAGCTGCGGTTGGGCAAGATTGGCTAATCCTGACGGGCCTGTGGTTAACTGCAACGCTGGTGGATGCCCTCTGGTTAGGGCTCGACCAATCGCCGCCCTACTGGGATCAGGGAGACCACCTGACTCGAGCTTTGAACTACTGGCAGCACTTGCAAGCGCCCCAGCTTACCGATAGCGGCTGGTGGCATGCGCTCTGGAGGCTTTCCCCCAGCTACCGAGCGCCGCTAGTGTATCTTTTGACCGTGCCCCTGTTTGAGCTGCTGGGGCGAGGGTTTGATCAGGCGGTTTTGGTCAACAGCTTCCTAACAGCTCCGCTGCTGCTCCTGGTCTATGGGCTAGCCCGCCACCTGTTTGACCGCACGACTGGCCTGTGGGCGGCTGCGGTCTGTACTTTAGTGCCGATTTTGTTTTTTCAGCGCATTGATTACTTGCTGGACTATGGGCTGGTGGTGTGTGTACTGGCTGGGTTTACCTGTCTTACTTTGTGGCGGTCGGCAGGTTCGTGGAGCCGCTGGCTTTGGGCATTGGGGTTTGGCATTAGCTGCGGGCTGACGGTACTGGCCAAACCCACAGGCATTCTGTTTTTTCTAATTCCTATGGTCTGGGTGGCTGTGGTTTCACTGCGGCGGTCGCCCTGGCTTCACCTACTGCAGTGGGCGGTGGCGGCGGCAGTGGCTCTGCTAATTTGCTGGCCCTGGGTGCAGACCAACTGGCTCACAATTCTTACCAGCAGCGGCTCCTCCAACAGCAGCTGGATTGCTGATGAGCTTGATTTGGAGAGCCCCTGGTCGGTCTGGACCTACTACGCTCGTATGTTGCCCCGCATGGTCACCCCGCCGTTGGTTTGGGGAGGGCTAGCCGGGTGGATTATTGGCCTAATTGCCTGGAAAGGGGGGCTGGTCAAGCCTGTAGCGGCAAGGCTGTCTTCACGTGCTGCCGGAGTGCAATGGCTGTGGCTGCTGGCCTTTGTGCTGGGCACTTATGGCCTGCTGTCGCTGCTGCAAAATAAAGACCCGCGCCACATTCTTCCCTATGTGCCGGTGGTTGTGGTTTTGTTGGTGCGGGGACTGACGGTTTGGTCAGGCAGGGTTTGGCGCTGGCTACGGCTGGCGCTGGTGGCGGTGATGGCAGTTCTGATGGCAGCTTCTCTATTTCCAGTGGTTGCGCAGCCGCCGCTGAAGCTGGCGAAGTATCCTTACCGGGGGGAGCCGTGGCCGCAGCCGTCGGTGGTGGAGACTGTGTTAGCCGCTGCGCCTTACCTGCGTTCAACCATTGGGGTGTTGCCGAACCTGGCCCAGATGAACCCGATGAACGTGGATTTCTACGGGGCTTTGAAGAACTTTCAGGTATTTGGCCGAGAGGTCGGCTTTAGCCCAGACTATGCCCCTCTAGATGCGCGATCGCTAACTTGGGTGCTGGCCAAGAACGGCGAGCAGGGACCGCCCAACGGCGGAAATGCTAAAGCAGAACTACAGGCCCAAGTCGAGCAAAGCCCCGACTATCAAGTGGAGCAAACCTGGAATCTGCCCGATGGATCTCAGTTAGCGCTGTATCATCGGCAGCCGCAACCTGTGGAGGCAATGCCTTCGGGGCAACTTGAGCAGCGGGTGAGCCTTAGTGTCGTGACGCCTCCATCTGCAAGTGTTGGCACCGTGCCGGTGACGTACCAAGTGCTGGGGCCTTGGCAGGCTCTAGCGGACGGGCTGCTGATTTTGTCCTGGCAGGCGGATGGAGCTGGAAATGCAGGGTGGATTCACGACCACGGGATTGGCCTAGGCAATCTATATGCAGGCCAAATTGCTCCCGACCCAACGACCGGGTTTACGGTTACAGAGCGGCTTGCAATGGAGGTCCCCCAGGGAACCCCACCCGGAACCTATCGCCTAGTAGCTGAGTATTTGAACCGTACAACCGGAGAAGCCTACCCGCTGCAGACGGGTGACGTTCGCCTCAGGATAGAGCCGGGCAGCGCTCCGGAGTCTGGGCTGGAGCCCGATCTGGTGAGTCAGCTGCACCAGCTGAGCCAAGGTTTAGCGAATGGCACGCTAGATCCGATTTTCAATACGGTAAGCCGCATCAACCAGTACGACCCGCTGCAGGACTATCTTAAGCAGGCGGAACAGGCAATGACCTATCGATCGCAGCAGGCACCAGAGCGCCTGGAGTGGCTCTATACGCGGCTGATGGCGCAGGTACTACGGCAAGACCCTCGAGCCGCGATCGCAACCCTCAACCAAGTTACTACCGTTGCTCCCAGCAACCCTTACCACTGGCTGTATCTGGGCTTTGTGCAGCTGTACCGCTGGCACCCTGGTGAGGCTAACCAGGCTCTGGCTGAGGCCGAAAAGTTGGCCCCCGATATGCCTGAACTAAAAGCGCTGCAGGCAGTCGCGGCGGCTCAGCAGCTCAACGTTTGGCGCGCTTGGAAACAGGTGCAGGCTAGTGGCCTGCTGTAGGAATCCGCTATATAGCTTAAAAAGGCTGCCCTGGCCGTTTTTTTAATCTATGATCGGTTTGATATATCATTTCTTTAAATAACAAGCCTTTTACTCTGTATCGGGGAACACTCTAAAGCGATTAATTGTTGAAGATTTCCCGACATTTTTAACCCGCCAAAGCGGGCTTTAGTTTCATTTGCCTATCACAAAGTTTCGCGATTTGAGCTGTGTCAGCTCTTCATTTTTTCAGTGGTTCTTCTGTTTCTTTCCCCTGTTCAAGGGGCAAAAATGCTCAGAAGAATTTGAAATTGGAATGCTAGGATTTCCTAGGTGAACACGCTT
>DATNQE010000487.1:0-8871 GCA_036702895.1 Trichocoleus sp.
ATCAGCAAGGGTTTTCTCCTGGTAAAGCCCGAGAATTAGCAGTTTCCCAGAAGGGCGTAGAAGCAACTTCATTTTCTCCAAAGAGGCTTCTAAATCCATGTGGTGCAACGAAGCGATAGACACAACCACATCGTAATTTTCCTCTGGTAGAGCGGCTGCAAGAAAGTCGGCTTTTAAATAAGAAATATTCGTGGCGGAATTAATAGTAGATGCCTCTGCTAAAACCGCACTATCAACATCAAGTGCGTCCACAAATTCAGAACGCTCCGCTAGTTTCCGCGCAAAAAGACCCAAACCACAGCCTACCTCCAATGCGCGGTGAACCCGCTTAGGAATTTGACGTAGTAAGAAGCTATGATAATGAATATTATGATTCCACATTGCTTAGCCAGGAAAAGCTGACATCCAACAATATCGCTAAGTGGCAGTGAATTGCCTTTGCTGATACATTCAAGCTTTCTTGCTGTTCCCTCCGTAGAAAATTATATAACCTACAGCTTTGCTATTGAATGATATATGCAATCGCTAAGATATAACGAATCCCAAATGGCCATTACACCTTAGTAATCGCCATTTGGGCAAATACAGTAGCGTGGCTAGGGATCTCGAAACTGCTTTCCTCATAAACCTACAGCAGAAAAACCAGAGCCCGTGTCTGAGGAATTTGAATTGGACGTAAATACGCCCATAGTTTCATCTGCATTTTTCTGCTGGCTCTAGTGCGTCATCATTACGCCTAACACGCCGTACTCAATGAACTGCTTTTAGCGTTTGCTAAATCAATGTAGGAGCTAACGGGTGATGCAGCGTCACTCGTTATTGAGGCATACGAATTCCGCCTAAAACATCATTGGAAAATTGCCTATTTAGGGTTTGAGACCCACATTTTCATATGTTAACTCGACAGATTATGAAATAATTATGGAAACAAAATGAACAAAAAATGAGAGCGCAAAGCATCAACAACTGCCAGCCTTTTAGGAATTAACCGTAGATTTATTGGTCGAGTTTGCTGTAGGTTTTTAGAGAGGTTCTGGGTAAGACTGGAATCGGGGACGTCCTAAATTTTCAACCAAACTCATAATGCTTGCAGCCTTTACCGCTGGACTTTTATTCATTACGGTTCAGGAGCTAGGCGATAAAACATTCTTTATCGCGGCTATCTTGGCGACTCGCCATCCTCGGCGATGGGTATTTGCAGGAGCTATTCTGGCACTGGCAGTCATGACCATCATTTCGGTGCTGGCTGGTCAAGTCGCAGGGCTGCTGCCTATGCATTACGTCAAAGCAGCAGAAGTTGCTCTGTTCCTGGGCTTTGGCTTCAAGCTGCTCTACGAGGGCAGCCGCATGTCGGGTCAAGAAACGCTGGAGGCAGAGCAGAAGGAAGCCGCAGAGACTTTAGAGGCGACAGGTGCACTGCCCCTAGTGACGCCGTGGTCGATTGTGTCTAAGGCCTTTACCCTCACCTTCCTAGCTGAGTGGGGCGATCGCACCCAGCTCGCTACCATTGGCCTGGCAACGGGCTACAACCCTTTTGGCATTACTATGGGCGCTACCTTGGGCCACGCTATCTGTGCAGCACTGGCAGTGCTCTGTGGCGGCATGGTGGCCGGGCGAGTCTCTGAGAAGACGCTGACCCTGATCGGGGGAGGGCTGTTTATTCTGTTTGGTCTACTCGCCGCCGTGAATTGGACCTAGGCTATCGCCAAACATGCCAGCGCCATCAGCGTCTGTCTACGGTAAGCCTAACGGAGAACTGGTCATTAGGTTTTGAGCAGATAAGAGTCACTCTTACAGGATTGACCGCTGCTGGCGCCACAGGCAACCGCTAGCTGCAAAACTGCGCACGACTGCGATTAGCTCAATTAAACTACCGACAGGTAAACTGCCGGGCGAACCCTCCAGCACAGGCAACGCTTTATAAGCGCATTCTTCGGCAATTTCTAGACCAGAAGAATGCACTTGGGGGATGATGTTAGGGCACCATCCTGGCTAGGCAGGTTAGCAGTTAGGGCTCACGTTAATCGAGATCTGTAGGCAGTTTCCGTTAGACCTAAAAAAGTCCTCAAAAAAGTCCCCCGGAAACCGCGCCTTAACCACCTGAGTCTTATATTCTGAGCTTTAACACCAGTCTGGTTCAGCAAGACTTGCCAGACCGGCCCGCCAGCAGCTGTTTTTAAAGCAAGCGTTTTAGTAACCAGTGAGTGTGACGAGTGACTGCCATTCCACCTATTGATCTAACCCAGCAATTTAAATCAATCCAAGATGAAGTCGGCGCTGCGGTCATGCAGGTGCTGGCTTCGGGGCAATATATCAACGGCCCGCTGGTCGAGCAGTTTGCCCGTGCGTTTGGCCAATACGTGGGAACGTCAGAGTGCGTCGTCTGCAACTCCGGTACTGATGCGCTATACCTGGCTCTGCGGGCACTCAACATCGGCCCCGGTGATGAGGTCATTACCTCCCCGTTTACCTTTATTGCCACGGCAGAGATGATTAGCGCCGCTGGCGCTACCCCGGTATTTATCGATATTGACCTGGCTACCTTCAACCTCGATGTGCAAAAAATCGAGCAGGCAATCACCGATAAGACCCGCGCCATTATGCCGGTGCACCTATTTGGCATGCCGGTAGATATGACGGCGGTGATGGCTCTTGCCGAGCGCTACAACCTCGCCGTGATCGAAGACTGCGCCCAATCTACCGGGGCGCTGTGGCAGGGTCAGCAGGTGGGCAGCATCGGCCACGTGGGCGCATTTAGCTTTTTCCCCACCAAGAACCTGGGCGGCTGCGGCGATGGCGGGGCACTCACGACTAACGACCCCAAAATCGCTGAGACATCGCGCATCATTCGGGAGCACGGTAGCCGGGTACGCTATTACCACGAGGCGATTGGTATCAACAGCCGTTTAGACGCGGTGCAGGCCGTCATTCTAGAAATCAAGCTGCGCTACCTCGACGAGTGGAATGCCCGTCGTGCTGCGGTAGCCGAGGAGTATGAGCGGCTGCTAGCGCCCATTCCGGGAGTTATTACGCCCCAGCCGATCGCAGGCGGAACGCCTGTGTGGAACCAGTACACCATTCGCCTAGAGGCAGCAGAGCAGGATGGCGCGGTGCGCGATCGCATCCGCCAGCACATGCAGTCCCAGGGCGTGCTGCCGATGGTTTACTACCCCATCCCGCTGCACCAGCAGTCCGTGTATGCGCATCTGGGCTATGCTCCTGGCAGTCTGCCTATGGCTGAGCAGGCGTCCCGACAGGTGCTGTCGCTGCCTATGTTCCCTGAGCTAGGTTTAGAGCAGCAGGCCCAGGTTGTTTACAGCCTGAAGGAAGCGCTGGTACAAGCAATTGATTGATTGAACTCGCTGTGACAATCCAGTTTCATTGAATAAAATCTATTAACTGGATTTGTAATCTAAAGTTACAATTTGCTCCCGATCCGGCAAAGAAGTTTGTAGTTATCTATACTATGGTTAAGAAGCCTACATCTCGCCGACGACCCCTTAGCGGCCGGAGCGACGCAGGCTACCCCACGGGTTCATGGGTCTGAATTGCTCGTCGCCTGTTGTGGACATGAGCCAGTGGGTTTATGTTTCACGTCTTATCTCGGCAGGAGCAATCAGTTTCCCGTGAAAGGCCCCGATGAGTTTTCCAAACGGCAGTACAACTTTGCTGCCATTGCCCGTTACTTCAGCCGCCGTCCCTGGGAGATCGTTTGGCGCGCTCTCCAAATCATTTGGGGATTAGGTGGTTTTGTCTTAGCTATACAGTTTGACCGCTGGTTCGGTCAGGAAGAGGCTAACAAGAAGCAGCGAGCAACCCAGCTACGTCAAACCCTAACTGACCTTGGCCCGACCTTTATCAAGGTTGGTCAGGCACTCTCTACGCGCCCTGACCTAGTGCGGCGCGACTTTTTGGACGAATTAACGAAGCTCCAGGACCAGCTGCCGCCCTTCCCCAACGAGATTGCTAGAGGCATCATCGAGGAGGAACTGGGGCTGCAACCAGAGGAGATTTACAGCAGCTTTTCCGCTGATCCCATCGCGGCAGCCAGTTTAGCCCAGGTTTACAAAGCTCGCCTCTTCAGCGGCGAAACCGTAGCCGTGAAGGTGCAGCGCCCGTACCTGCTGCCCACCCTCTGCCGCGACCTATTTCTCATGCGCTGGGCCGCCACCTGGCTAGGGCGGTTTTTGCCCCTCAACCTGGGGCACGACCTGAACCTGATTGTCGATGAATTTGGCACTAAGCTGTTTGAGGAGATCGACTACCTCAACGAGGGCCGCAACGCCGAGCGCTTTGCCACCAACTTCCGCGACGACCCCACCGTCAAAGTGCCCCAGATCTATTGGCGCTACAGCACCTGCAAGGTTTTGACCCTGGAGTGGATTGACGGCTTTAAGCTCACGGATACTGAGCGCATCAAGCAGGCCGGTCTCAACTCCGATGATCTGATCGAGATTGGGGTCACCTCGGGGCTGCGGCAGCTGCTAGAGTTTGGCTTTTTCCATGCCGACCCCCACCCCGGCAACCTCTTTGCCATGGCCGATGGCCGCATGGCCTACATCGACTTCGGCATGATGGACCAGCTGAACCAGGAGACTAAGGAGTCTTTGGTGGATTCGGTGGTGCACCTGATTAACAAAGACTACGAGCTGCTGGCCGAAGATTTCGTCAGGCTGGGCTTTCTCACCCCCGACACCGACCTCAAACGGATCATTCCGGCTCTAGATACAGTGCTGGGTGAGGCGTTGGGGGCCAAGGTAGGTGAATTTAACTTCAAAACCACCACCGACCGCTTCTCGGAGTTGATGTATGACTATCCGTTCCGGGTACCGGCCAAGTTTGCGCTCATCATCCGCTCTCTGGTGACGCAAGAAGGTCTAGCCCTGAGTCTCAACCCCGACTTCAAGATTCTCGACATTGCCTACCCCTATGTGTCGCGTCGTCTGCTGACGGGCGAGACGCCCTCTCTGCGGCGGCGTTTACTGGAGGTTTTGTTTAAAGACGGCCAGTTCCAGTGGCAGCGCCTAGAGAACATGATTGAGATTGCCAGGAGCGATCGCAACTTCGACCTGCTGCCCACTGCCGGGCTGGGGCTGCGCTATCTGCTCTCGTCGGAGGGCGACTACCTGCGCCGCGAGATTTTGCTGGCTTTGACGGAGGACAACCGCCTACACACCGAAGAGGTGCAGCGGCTCTGGGCTTTGGTGAAGGACGACATTTCCCCCACTCGCCTGCTGGGCGCAGCTTGGGAAGCTTTGACGGACTACTCCATTGATCGGGCGGCGGCGGTAGTGCCTGCAGTGGCAGATTTGCGGAGTGCGTTGCAGCCTGAACCTCGCTAGGGACGCCTTCTCCTCTATAATTGGGCACAGCTTTATTTTTCGTTACCTCATCCCAGGGGTCTTCTGTTAGAGCCATAGATCCTGTATTGGGGCGCAGGCCTTGCGCCCCTACTAGTGATGGTCTGTGGCTTGATTTTGAGGAACCTGTATCGCTGTTCTGTTATTCAAAGGGAGTCCCGTGTACCCACAACCGCCCTACGTCCTGTTTCTTGCCGGTTTATTCATCGCCATTACCTCGGGTTATGCCTTTAGCAACACCCTAGAGCAGTCGGTTAAGGCGTGGAACGACAATCGCTCTACCCGCATTTTGGCAAGCCTGCGGGGTCCACAGCTGCAGCTGCCCTACCTGGGAATTTGCATTGGGGTCTGCATGTTTCTAGCCTCCGGCATTCAGATGTTTGGTTTCTCAGGAAAAGCGGCCTACGCTATGGGCATACCGCTGACTCTGCTGAGCGCCCTGCTGATCTGGTCGCAGCTGGGCAAAATTTTGCTGCTGCTGGAGAAGGGCGGCTCGCGGGCGCTGGATCTAGACGCTTTTTAGATTCAGGGTAATCAAGTCAAGGTATTCAAGCAGCATCGGGACTGGGACTTAGCGTTCTCGATTGAGTGAGCGGCAGGCTGAGGGTAACTCGCGTGCCGCTTTCTGCATCGGACTGAATCACCAGCTCTCCCTGATGAGCCTCTACAATGCGCCGGGTAATGGCCAGGCCGAGACCATTGCCGCTGGGTTTGGTTGTAAAAAAAGGCTGAGTGAGCTTGAGCAGAACCTCGGCGGGAATGAACGAGCCGCCGTTGTGGACACAAATCCAGGCTTGGGGCGCTTGAGCAGTAATGCGCCAGGTAACGGTGTCACCGCTGGCAACGGCTTCACAGGCATTGCTAATCAGATTGATCATCACCTGTTTGAGCTTGTTGCGATCGCACCACACCCATACGGCCTCCAGAGGCAGCTCCAGCCGCAAAACTCGCTCGGCTGCCGTGGGCATGGCGCGGAGCACCGGCAGTAAATCCCGAGCAAACTCGCTCAGCTCCAGCTCGGCGCAGTCGAGCACAGGCTCCCGGGTGTAGAGCAAAATCTCACTGAGCAGCCGCTGCAGTCGGGCTGATTCATCCAGGGCGAGACTGAGCCGAGTCTTGAAAGGTTCGCTCAGCTCCAGCCGCCGAAAAGACTCTAGCCCCAGAGCCACAGTGGTCAACGGGTTACGCACCTCGTGAACAATCATGGCGCTCAGTTCGCCAATCTCAGCCAAACGGGTCAAAGCAGACTCAGCCTTTTTACGCTGGGTGATGTCTCGCGCCAGGGCCAGCACCAGGGGTTGACTGCCCAGAGCCAGCATTCCCACCCGCATCTCCACCGGAAACATCGTGCCGTCTTTGCGGCGATGATACCCCTCCCGGTCAAGATACCCCCCCGGCTTGAGCGCTGCCCACAGCAGCCGCAGCTCACGAACACTCAGGTTGGGCTGAATATCGGCTGCATTGAGCGCCAGCAGCTCCTGGCGGCTGTAGCCGAGGCCGTCGCAGGCCTGCTGGTTGACATCAATCAGGCGGCCACTGAGATCGATGACAAAAAAGGCGTCTGCGGCCTGCTCCACCAGCGTACGAAACCGGGCCTCGCTGGCTTTGCGGGTTGCGATCGCATCGGTAATCTGACCAAACATCTGCTCAAAAGCAGCAATCACATCCCCTAGCTCATCGTTTCTGCCATTGGTTTTGGAGGCAAAGGCAATAGCCTGCGGGTCAGAGTCATCGTGAACGGCAGCGCCTGCCCGAAGCAAATCCTGCCGCAGCTTGAGAATGGGCTGGATTAGAATGCGCTCCAGACAAATCAGGGTGGCCAGGGTAACGAACACCGAAATTACCAGCACCAGCACAAAAATGCGGCCAATAAAGGCAAAAAACTCCTGCCTCACCCCGGTAGCATCGTGACGGATGATCAGCACGTAGCGCCCTTCCACCGGCGACATAGACCACACCGCATCGTAGCTGTCTCGACTGCGCCAATAGCGGTCTTGCCGACCGTGCCGTTGAATCTGCTCGGGGGTAAGCTGGGGCGGCTGACCAAAGGTGCCTACGAGCTGACCTGCTTGGGTGTAGAGCGCCCCCCCTAAAATCACCGGGTTGGGCTCCAGCTGCCGCAGGTAAGTCAACAGCTCTCGGCTACTCAGCTGAGCTAGCGTCTGGTTCTCTAAAATGCTGCTGGCCCGAGCGGCTGAAAGCGATCGCAAATAGCCCAGCAGCTCTCTTTCACGGCGGTAGACCGAGGGCACCAGAATGATGGCCTCAATCACAATGATGCTAAGGAAGATCCAGGCGACAATGCGCTGCGACAGGCGAGCTTTGAGAAATTCAGCCAACAAGGGCAGCTTTGGTTTCACCAGCTGCGATCGCCTCCCAGTTAGGTCAAAGATTTCGCGCTCCTCCTGAGTCTAGCCATCTTTAGACATAGGACTCCAGAAGTCGATTCGGCCATGATAGAGGAGTCGGGCTGATGTAAGGGCTAAAAAAGCCTACAGCAAGGGCAGCGCAGATTTTGCCCGATAGCGCCTGCCGGATTGAAGCTGGCAGCAGGATCCGAATTGACCTCGTCTAAGTTGTCTTTTGGCTAATTCCAAACGGCCCAATCAGGGGCTCACCAGCTACCATATCAAGCTCCTAGCCGCTGGCTTTATGGTCATCGACCATATTGGAGCGATCCTGTATCCCGATGTTGAGTGGATGCGGATTATTGGTCGCTTTAGCTTTCCGCTGTTTATCTGGCTGCTGGTACAGGGCGAAGCCCACACCCGCAATGTTTGGCGCTATGGGCTGCGGCTGGCGGTGCTGGGGGTGATCTCGCAGCCGATTTACCAGCTTGCCTTTGGCGTCACCGATTTCAATATTTTATTTGAGCTCCTGGCCGGATTGGTCTGCCTGCGGCTCTCTCGCATGGGGTCGCAGCAGGGAACAACGCTGCCGCTGGTAGTGTGGCTGGTGGGAGCGCTAGTTACAGACCTGCTCAATATCAACTACGGCAGCTACGGCATTGCGCTCGTGCTGCTGACCCGCTACTTTCGGCCCACCCCCGTCTGGTTCCTGTCCTGGGTAGGACTACACGTGGCCTACGCCTGGCTAATAGGACCGTTCCAGCTGCCGGCGGCGGCAGCGCCCCTGTTTTTCCTGCTGGCTAACGGTCAGCGGGGGGCAGGGGCGCGGTGGTTCTATCTCTTCTACCCAGGGCACTTGGCGGTACTGGCGCTAATTGCCTGGCGTTTAGGGCTGCTGGTATAGCAATCGCCAATTTGATTAGGACATTCCACCAGAAATAGTCGTAGGGCGATTGCCGTCAGGTCGCCGTCCCAGACGTGGCTATTACCAACAGCTCTCGTCCTAAGCGACCTGGCCAAAGCTATATTTTAGAGAGCTCAGTCGTCGCTGATGGGCTTGAGCAGCTTGCGCAGCTTGAGCACTTCCAAACTGAGCGACTTGTAGCCCACATCGTCAAACAGCACCGTAATTTTGTCCTCTTCATAGCTCATCACGGTGCCCT
>DATNQE010000489.1:0-2192 GCA_036702895.1 Trichocoleus sp.
TGATTTGCGGCCCTTTAGCCAGCACTAGGCCCTTCGCGCCCTGGGGCAGGTTCCTACCAGTTTCGGGGTCAACGATTTTAAGGTCGGTATCGAGAATAGGTTGTCCTGCGGCACCGCGCAGGTTGCGCCACGGTCGCCGCGCCGAAAGTACCGGTGAGGTTTCGGTGAGGCCGTAGCCCACAAGGAGCGGAACGTCGATCACTTCAAAAAAGACATCGATGTGGCGAGCCAGGGAGCCGCCGCCGCTAATGAGCTGTTTGACGTTGCCACCTGTAGCCTCTCTAACCTTGCTGTACACCAGCTTTTTGCCAAGCAGGTGCCCCGGCCAATGGGCTAGAGCTACAATTCCTGCCCCTAAGCGCTGCAGGGAAGACAAGTTAGGCTCATCCAGCTTGAGATCCTGGTAGCGCCAGAGGTTCGTGACGTAGCGATTGCTAATGCCAAAAAAGGTGTTGATCAGCTTCTGCTTGTTCTCGGGCTGCTCGCGAAACTGCTTTTGTGCTCCCTCGTAGATCGACTCCCACAGGCGAGGCACCCCTACCATGTAGTGGGGCTTGACCGACTTGAGGTCGGCCTTAACGTAGCGAATGTTGGTATAGGTCTGGGTGCAGCCCTGGGAGTAAAGGTAGTACTCCACAGTGCGCTCAAAGCTGTGCCAGGAGGGCAAAATGCCCAGCACTCGGTCCCCGGCCTGGGGCTGCACGACGCCGCCAAGGGTGTTGACCTGACTGAGCAGGTTGGCGTGGGTGAGCATTACGCCCTTGGGCTTGCCGGTAGTGCCAGAGGTGTAGATGAGGGTAGCTAGATCGTCAGGCTTGAGGCTCACCGGGCTGAGGGGACGGCTTGCCCCGAGCTCCAGCAGTTGGGAAAAGTTAACGATTTTGAAGGCTTCGTCAACGGGGGGCGTTTCGTCTGAGAGCAGCACAACGCGGCGAATTGGCAGAGCCTCTAGCCTGTCGCGCAGGCGCTTGAGCAGCTTGACGTCTTCGAGCACCAGAATTGTGCTGTCGCTGTGCTCAGCAATGTAGACAAGCTCTTCTTTTTCAGCAGTAGCGCTACGCACCGCGTTGGCGGCCCCGGCGGTCATAATGCCCTGATCAGCGATGAACCAGCGGTGGCTATTGTCGGCAAATAGAGCCACGTGGGCATAGGGCTCAACCCCAAGCGCCTGTAGGCCGCTGGCAAAGGTCAAAATGCGATCGCACAACTCCCGATAGGTCAACGATGCAGCCGGGGTACCGTGGGGGTCGTGCATAGCGACGGTATCGCCAAATCGCTGGGCCGCAATGGGCCAAATCTCGGCCAGCGACTGCGCCTGCTCGTAGCGACGCTGCGTCTGCACAAAGCTGAGATCGCGATCGCGAATCGACTTGAGGACCGAGGGGTTGGGCGCGTTCATAGCACACACAGAAGAAACGTCGACAGCATTTGCGGATATCCTACCGCAGCTAGAGTTCAGCCTAGCGTTCAGCACCGCTGCCAAACGACTGATCAGGACAGAAGGAGCAACTGGCCGTAGTCAGTCCATAGAAAGAGCCCTAGAGAAAGAGCCCTAGATGGAGGCAAAGCCGCTGGCGCAAGCCTTCCAAAAGCCTTAGCTAGCCTCCAGTTGGCTTGTAGAGGCCGCCACCAGCACGCCACTCGTACTGTGAAGGTCTCACCAACTGGCCTTAAAACAGCGGCAGCGAAGGAAGTTGGTAAGGGCAATAAGTCTTATTTCGTCCTGGCGAATCAAATTGCCTCTGCCAGCTGATCGCTTAAAGTCTCGGCATCGATTTCATATCGCTGAAATAAATCACCCCAAATAGCTTGGTCAATTCTAGAGAGCTGAAGCAACCCCCACAAAAGATGCTCTGGTTCAATGGAGCGGCCTCCTCGCAGCCGAACAACCTGCAGAGCGAGCTCTAGAACAAATTTACTCTGTGAACTAAACTCTGGATTTTCACGAAACTCAAACGAATGCTCATGGGTTTCAATATCCAGCTTCATACCGTTAGCTCGCAGCAGGCGAGCCGAGGATGTGTTTGGCACCACCAGTAAACCTGCTAGCAAATGCAATGGCTCGACGCATGAGGCCTGTGATTCTACTGCCCGATTGCGAGCAAAATTAAGGGCATTGATCGAACTTTCAGTAAACCGCTCAAACCCAAACTCAAAGCCAAAAAAGTGCTTGACTCGCTCAACTAATGCCT
>DATNQE010000491.1:0-3720 GCA_036702895.1 Trichocoleus sp.
CGTGATGAAGACGGAGGAATTGAGACAGCGATATGCTGCTGGAGAGAGAGACTTTAGCGGCTTAAACCTGTATCGAAGCAATCTAAGCGGGCTAACCCTCGACCAGGCCGACTTATGGAGCGCAGACCTGCACCAGGTTGACTTAAGGGGGAGTTCTCTGCGGCAGGCCAATCTGCAAGAGGCCCAGCTAACGGGGGCAAGCTTGCAGCAGGCCGATCTGCGCAAAGCTGACTTGCGCTCGGCCTGTTTGCAGCAGGCCTGCCTGGATGAAGCGCTGCTAAGCGGTGCTCTCTACAATGAGCAGACCCAATTCCCAGATGGATTTCAGCCCGACCTAGCGGGGTTGTACTGGGTTGGGCCGGCTGCCCAGCTGGCCGGTAGCGACTTACAGGGTCAGGATTTGAGCGGAGCTGATCTGGCAGAGGCAGATTTAAGTGGGGCCAACCTAGATCAAGCGGTTCTATTTGGTGCTAGCCTCAGACGCGCGAATTTGACCGGGGCAACCTTGAGGGACTGCGATCTCTCCGGTGCCGATCTCAGCGGCACTAACTTGAGTGAGGCCGCTTTAGTGGGGGCTGATGCCAGCCAGGTTGAGGGGCAAAGAGCGCTGCTTCTGGGCGCTAACCTTCAGGACGCGGTTTTGGCTGACGCAAACTTTCGAGGGGCGGTGTATGACGATCGCACTCGATTTCCTGCGGGCGGTTTCCAAAGTGCGCTGCTGCAGGAGCAGGAGCTCTACCGCCTGGGACCAGGGGCTTCACTCTGGGGCGCTGACCTGAGCAGCCTAAATCTGGCGGGGGTGAATTTGCAAGGAGCGAATTTAGCCGGGGCTAACCTAGCGCAGAGTGACTTGTGGGGAGCCTGTCTCATTGACGCCGACTTAAGCGGCGCTGATTTAAGCGATGCCAACCTCAGCGGCGCTGACCTAAGCGGTGCCAACCTCAGTGGGGCTAACCTGGAGGGCACCATCCTCGAAGGGGCTCGGCTAGATGGAGCCATTTTGCCCAGTCCGCTGCTCGACTTCCCAGGGCCCCTTTCCTTTAGCTAACGCGATTTCTGGGGCCAGCAAAAGCAGCCTTGTGGCGGCTGCTTTTGCTGGGAAGAGCGCTCTGATTAAAACAGATACTCCTCAGCTGCCGCCGGAGCATCGGTGCGGCGCTGATCCTCTGGTTCTAGAGTGTAGGGCAGGGGCGGCTCGGGTACCAGGAGGTAGCGCTCTCCCCAGCCGCCGTTGCGATCGCCGGGCCGCACCTGTGGCGGCGTAGTGCGTCCCGTGGGGAGGGCCACTTTCAGCGGCTGCTCTGCCAGGAGAAAGCGATCACCTTCTAGGGTTGTCCGCAGGAGGGGACGCGGCAGCTGCAGACCGTTGGTACGCAGTCGCTCTTCCAGAGAGGCCAGTACGCCTTGGGGCGCTAGCGTCACCACAAACTGCACTTCTGGGCGAGGCTCAACTGCTAGCTCGAGCTTGGCGGCTTCTATTTGCCAAGGCTCTCTATAGGTGCCGTCAGCATCGACCTGCCAGAGTTCTAGCTGGGTTTGCCACTGACCTTGAACTACTTGAATAGGTTGGTAGGCAAGGATGGCATAGGTTGGCGGCGTGTTGGCTGCCTGAGTCACTGGGGCAGTCGGCTGTAGCTGCCGAATGGCCATCACTACCATGGGAGTATTGTCGGGCAGATTAGCTTGCCCTGCGATCGCATAAACCCCCTGTCGTTCTGCAGACACCCGTAGGCTCACATCCACATCCTTAAGCGGCTGAACTGGAGCGAGTTTGGTACAGGCGGTAAGGTTGACTGCCCCAATTCCAATGAGGGAAAACAAGATTCTCCGGCAGCGCATAGGCCAAGGCTGTTTCATAAGGAAAAATAGGCAAAGCCCAAACAAGTTTGCCAAGGCAGAAGCGCTAGCGACTTCTTGCCGGCGATCGGGTGATGCCCATTCTCTAGGCATGCACTTCTTTTAGAAAATGGCATGATTATAGAGTTTGCAGCAACAATTAAAGTTCTTTTTATTGCTAGTTAATGAACCTATTGAAGTGATTCACTAAAAAATTATACAGCCGCTTAAAAATGGCAATTCTCTCCGATTTGAAAAAAGAAGTTTGCCTATCCTGGTGCTCCTGTTGTTTTATGTCTACTTTATATGGGCTTGCCCGTAAATTGATTTAAGCTGCACTTTAAGAAGTTACTATTGTTGATTGTTGAGAGGGCTGCCTGAGGACTTCGTTTTTAGAATCTAATTCTAAAAACTTCCTGATCAGGATGGCCGCCTTCGAAGAGATCAGTAGCGCATCTATCCTCGATTCGTCCGTCGAGATCCTTGATTTTCCTGAGTTCCTTGCCTGAAAGTAGCGCAGTCATACCCGTTGCCACAGCCTGTGTGGTCATGCTCCTGAGAAAGCCAAATTCGGCTTCGCCGTATAGCTGATATATAGCTGACAAGCCTTGCTCTCGGTCATTCTGAGTGAAGCTGTCGTCACTGCCTACACCCAAATTCGTCACCTCACGTTCAGGGCTATCAAAGCGACCGCCTCGATTTATTGCGAGTTTAGTATTTAGCGAAGCAGAGTTGGGTTTCCTTGAAGCTCAAGAGTTTAAAGACACCTGAGTCCTTGCAAAAGGGCTCAAGAAGCTTGTTTTCTCAAGAGCTATGTTCTTTGAGCCGAATTTTACAAACTAAGGTGAATCTTCTGGCTTTAAGTCTAGATTCTCCTTGGGTTTTTGGAGTTCGACGAGATATATCTGCTTTTTTGAAGTGCAACTATGTCTAAAGTGCGCCATCTTTGATGATTGACTAGCGATATTTATCAATACAAAAAACTAAATTTAGATACTTTTTGGACTGCCACTGTTTAGGCGCAATTAAGAACAAAGCTATCTAGCTCTTTTATGAACTTCTGGTTGTCCTGAGTCAATGCTGGCTTGGGTCGAATCGATGTGTCTAACTATCTCTGAATTAACCCCAAATTTCTATGGTAAACAAAACGGAATCAGGCGCCTTTTTGGGGCTGAGAACAACAGTTTTGATGGCGCTGCTGCTAGGTTTAGGGCCGAGCTTTTCTGCTCAGGCCTCTGCACCCAAAACAGTGGACGCTCGATATTCTCTCTTGGGAAGTGGGCTAGCCCAGGCCCTGACAGGTTCAGCTGAGTTTGAAAAGGATGTTGCTGCCCAAGGCGATAAACCCAATGTCGGCAGCACCTCCTCCTCCGAAATTTCCTCTGAAGTTTCCTCTATAGAGCCATCCGCCCCTTTAGCTGAACCCGAATTGGAGTCGAGAGCTCCCGTAGGGGAAACCCCTACCCATCAGGAAGCCCCGACCCAAACGGAAGCAGCTCACCTGGCGCTGCCAGCGACCCTCGACAAAGACACATCGCTGGAGCAGCAGCTAACCCAGGCCATTGAAGAGGCGGAGACTCCTCAGCCCGGCGCAACGGCTTCCTCAATTAGGCAGCTAGAAGTCTCAGCCCAGGCGGCTGCTCTGCTGCAGGGCAGCGATCTTTCGGCCCGACTGCGGGTGACGGGTCTTTACCCTTTTAGCTCTACGGTATTTGCCGGGGCGACGGTGGACTTGACCGCAGGCAACGCTTTTACGGATTCTCCGGGGACAGGGCTAAACCTGAGCGAACTGTATGTCACGGCATCCCTAGCAGATCTGCCGGAGCTGCGCTTCACGGCTGGGCTGATGGATTTGACCTCCTACTTCGATCGCAACAGCTTTGC
>DATNQE010000507.1:0-2602 GCA_036702895.1 Trichocoleus sp.
ACCATTTCTTGGCTAGGGGCCGAGCCGCTTGGGTGCAGGTGGTGCGGGGTGCTGCCGAGCTTAACGGTCAGGCCCTTGCTGCCGGTGACGGGGCAGCCGTGACCGAGGCAGAAGCCCTAACATTGACAGCAACTTCTGATGATGCAGAAGTATTGCTGTTTGATATGGCTGCTTAGACAAGATCGTTTCGGCAACTCAGCCAGTAGTGATCGCTAGCAGCCAGCATTGACCCTAGCTGCTAGCGGTTGGAGTACTCTTTGACTATGAGCAGAACGCACCACAGGGCTAAAGCGGTGGCAGGGATCGCTTGTATCTAGGAACACTGACGCCGTCTTGCACCCTGTTTAATTGTGAAAGCATGTTGCTTTAAAAGTGGTTTAGCACCTGGAAAAGCCCTAACGGGAGGAAAAATCAATGGTCAAAGCACTCTGGCAACCGCCACGTCTGCGGCGGGATGGAGAAGACTCTCGTGAACGACGGGCAACTTGGCTAGAGCTGTTTTACGACCTAGTGTTTGTCGCAGCGATTGGTCAGTTAGCCCACTATTTAAGTGCTCACTTGTCGGTAGCTGGGCTGATTAGCTTTGGGCTGTTTTTTATCGCAATTTGGTGGTGCTGGGTAGGCGCCACCTTTTACGCCACCCGCTTTGACCAAGATGCCATTCCAGATCGCTTAATTACATTTGTGCAGATGGGTATTGTGGCCACCATGGCAGTCAATGCCCACCACGGTTTGGCTGAGGGTTCTACCGGTTTTGCCCTCTGCTATGCCCTGTTTCGAGGCATATTGGTGGGTCAGTACCTAGTTGCAGGTGCCTACGTTCCCGAAGTACGAGCCCTAACCACCCGATACTCCCTAGGATTCGGCAGCAGCGTTGTGCTGTGGTTTCTGTCTATTTTTGTACCCGTCCCGTGGCGATATGGACTGTGGTTGGTGGGGCTCCTGTTAGATTTGGGCACCCCGCTTACAGCAGGGCGAATCGTGGCTCTGGTGCCCCCCAGCCTTACCCACATTCCGGAACGTATTGGCCTGTTTACCATCATCGTTCTCGGCGAATCGATCATCGCCGTTGTGAACGGACTAGCCGAGTTGGAGTGGGGGTTTGAGGCAACGCTAACAGCTTTGCTAGGGCTGAGTGTGGCGTTTAGCCTGTGGTGGCTCTACTTTGACTCGGCAGATGGATCGCCCCTACGCTCCATGCAGAGGGGCAAAATGCACATTGGCCTGGCCTGGCTCTATGCTCACTTGCCGCTGGCTGCTAGCCTGGCAGCCGCCGGGGTAGGGGTGGGCCGAATGATCGAAAACGGTCCAGGGCTGCCGCCAGAAGCGGGAGAACGCTGGCTGCTCTGCGGTGCGATCGCACTGTCCCTGGTCGTCTTGAGCGGCATTCACTGGATGACCTGCACCTTAGGTACCCCGCAGTTCCGCAAGGTTTTAAGCACCTACCGCTTGGTAGCAGCGGGCGGAGTTGGGCTGATCGGGCTGGGAGGCGATCAACTCTCCTCCCTCAGCCTGGTAGCGATTCTAGCAGCCGTCTGTGCTCTACAGGTCCTGCTTGATCTCTGGCGTCGTGCGCCCCAGCGGCGGCAACAAGTACCTGATCTCAAGAGCAGCGACCTGTAGACGCCTGTGCAGCCAACGTGCAGCAGCCCTCCTACCTCAGAGAAATGGCTTAAAAGTTTGAAGAGAAGGCCTGGGATCACTGACGCTTAGACTATATCGGGCAATAATCCTATCGATATTGACCAGCAACTGCGCTGGGTAATGTTTCTCAAGAGGTAGGGAGAATCAGGCGTGCCAAATAATAACGGCGTTATGATGCAGTGCTTCCACTGGTACACATCCGCCAGCGGAACCCTTTGGGATGAGATCAACAAAAATGCTGAAGATTTAGCCAACACGGGTTTTACCGCCCTATGGCTGCCGCCCGCCTATAAGGGATTTGCTGGAGCAAATGATGTAGGCTACGGCGTTTACGACATGTTTGACCTAGGGGAATTTGACCAGAGAGGCAGCGTCCGCACTAAATACGGCACCCGAGAACAGTATCTAGAGGCTGTCAAAGCACTTCAAAAAAACGGCATTCAGGTCTATGCCGATGCCGTCTTGAACCACAGAATGGGCGGCGATACCAAGGAAACCTTTAAAGCCACGCCCTTTTACTCGAATGATCGAGTTAACCCCAAAGGCGAGCTTCAGGAAATCGAGAGCTACACCCACTTTTATTTTCCAGGGCGACAGGGTCAGTACTCGGGCTTTGAGTGGCACTGGTACCACTTCGATGCCGTTGACTACAATGCCCAGAACCCTGATGAGCGAGGCGTCGTGCATCTTGTTGAAGGCAAAACTTTCGACGACTACGTAGCGCTCGAAAACGGCAACTTCTCCTACCTCATGGGCTGCGATCTGGATTTTCAGAATGAGTGGGTGCGCGGGGAGGTTACCTACTGGGGCAAATGGTATCTCGATACCACTGGAGTAGACGGGTTTCGCCTAGATGCCATTAAACACATCTCTTCCTGGTTTTTCCCAGAGTGGCTCGATGCCCTAGAAGCCCACGCTGGTAAAGATCTGTTTGTGGTAGGGGAGTATTGGGTGCCCG
>DATNQE010000509.1:0-3615 GCA_036702895.1 Trichocoleus sp.
CCTTTTACGAATACCTGACGGCCTCCCGCTTCTATGTGGAGCTCCACCTGAACGACAGCATCGCTGAGGTGGATGGGCTGTTCATGGAGTGCAAGGGGCTGAAGTACTACCAGGACACGATTGAATTTGCGGAGTCGTTCCCAGAAAGTTGGGGGCGGGGTGGCGCTTCGGTAGGGCGGGTTCACCGCAGCAAAATTCCGGGGCTAGAGCGAATCGACAATATTAGTCTGCGGCGGGGAATGGGGGCCTCTGAGACCCTATGGCGCTGGATTGAAGCGGCTCAGGAGGGCGGCTGGCCTGAGGTCTGCAAAGACGGATCGCTTACCCTCTATCGCCAAGACGGCACGGCGGGGGCGCGGTTTCAGTTTGAGGGGGCCTGGCCGATCAGCTATACCCTTTCGGACAGCATGGTGTCAGGTGCTGACCTGGCGTTTGAAGACTTAGAGCTGGCCTGCGAAGGTCTGCGGCGGGTCAGTCCCATTGGGCAGAACGGTACACCCAGACGAGGAAGGTAGCAGGAGGAAGCATGAAAACAGAGTTTGAATTTTGTTTACCAACGGGCTACGTGGATGAGAGGGGACATGTCCACCAAGTGGGCCTGATGCGGCGAGCGCGGGCAATGGATGAAATCTTACCCATGCAGGATCCCCGAGTGCAGGCTAACCCTGCCTACGCCACGGTGATCATCCTATCCCGGGTAATCGTGCGGCTGGGAGACCTTGCTGACATCACTCCTCAGGTGATCGAAAACATGTTTGCCTCCGATTTGAGCTATCTACAGACTCTCTATCGCCAGATCAACAGTCCTGCCAGCGCTGCTCACCCTGATCTGTCGGCGACAGATCTGCTATCTGCAGAGGGTTGGGAATCGTCAGCCTCAGAACTGGCTTCTGTATCATGACGGCCTTCGCATCCGCTTCCCGTTCAGAATTTGAGAGTAATTCTGTAGCGGTTCCCCAGATTCCCCTCGAACTGCCTCAAGGACTGGCAGCCGAGATGGGACAGGTCTACCGCCAGGGGCACATGCGGCTGGCAACTGGAGAGGATGAACTTCTGTCCCAGCAGTCTGCTCAGCTGCTAGATAGCAGCGCTTACGGCATTTTGGTGCGGCTGTCGCGCGTGATTACGCTAACCGACTGCCCTCCCCTCACAGCGGATGATCTGGGCAATCTCTTCATGCCTGATATTCACTATCTGATTGAGACTTACAACGCGCTCAATCCGCCCGACTACCGGCTCTCTTTGTCGGGGGAGTCGCGGGCTATCCCCTAGAGCAGCTCTATCAGGAGATAGCCTTTATTGCCTTTCACTTTCACTGGTCTCGCCAGGAGATTCTCAGGCTAGACCATCAAGAGCGCCAGCACTGGGTGGCTGAGATCCACCAGTTCCTCTCGGAAACGTAACTATGGCTTCTTCCCTCAAGGATATGGTGAGTGCGATCGCACCCACCATTCCCACCGCTTTAATCCAACCCGAGGCGCTAACGGAGATCGCGGCAGTTGCCCAGCACCTGCCGCTGACCTTGGGCACCACAGTTGGGTTCGAGTGCCCGCTATCGACACCCGGCAAGGCAGACTTCTTCCTGCGGGTGAGCGGAGCTTGGGGCCAGTCTTTACTAGCCGGACAGCCTCAGATGCTGCCGGTGCTGGATCAACTCAGTCCGGAGTCCCACCTGCTGCCCTTGGAGTTTGCTCACCTTTGGCAAAACGCTCCCTGGCAGTCGATTCGCCAGTTTGCCCGGCAGTGGGCCGAACCCACTTCACAACTTCACCAGGTGGTTGAAGATATCTGGTTAGAATTCGACATCGCTAGCGGCGGTGACTCAATGCCACTGCCTAGCGTATTTTTTGGGGTGAAGCCTGAGGGACCGTCAGATCTCGATTGGGTGAGCCAAACCGCGCTGCCTACCCTACTCGGTCAGTCTCTACAGCCTCAGACAGAAGAGACCCTGCAATGCTGTCTGAGGGCCATCCCAAATACGGCTGAACTGTTTCAAGTTGGTCTTCTATCGGGGCGTACTTCGACAGAAGCGGATGTTCCAGCAATTCGTCTGTACATTCGTAATTTGACCCTGGCTGAGGTGCGATCGCTCCTTCACAATGTTTCCTGGCCAGGAGACCCTGACCTGCTGGCAGCCTTGCTCCAGCGAGTTTCTACCGGAACGCGACGTTTTACCCTACAGCTCGAAATCCAGGCCACTCTCTCTCCGGTGATTGCCGTGGAATGCATGTTTGCCAGCCGCCCGGAGTGGCACCAGGTCTTAGATCGGTTGGTGGTCACTGGGTTCTGCTCGCGCGACCGAGCCCAGGCGCTTTTAGACTACCCTGGCTATGTGCGGGCTAAACACCAGGTCGCCCCTTTTCCGGCACTGCTGAAAAACTGGTCAACTCAGCTGGCTCCCTACCGCGAATGCGTGTTGGTAAAGCGGCTGGCCTATCTGAAATTTACCTACCAGCCGGGGCAGCCCCTACTGGCCAAAGCCTATTTGGGCCTGTCTCCGACCTGGATCGATGCTCGCTACCTGGAGCCCAAAGACCCCTACCACCAGAAGCTTCCTGACCAGGAAACCCTGGCGGTCGGGCTGTGCAAGGCGCTGATCCAGCAGCTGGACTACGGCGAAATTGATGTCGATGCCCTAGTTCCCTGCACGCGATCGCAAAAATCCCGCTTGCTCAACCAAACCCTTGAAACCCTTTGTATAGGAGGGTAGCCCTTGAGCACCCAGGCGAAAACTCAGGTTTCTGCAACACCGACCCCAGCCGCTAGCAAGGTCGGCGGGCAGTCCCTGTTGAGTAGCCAAGATACTCAATCTGAAACCGAAGATAGCTCGGAGGAATGCGATCGCGTCCTTGTTTCGGGCAGTAGTGACCCTCCAGATCAGCAGCTTCAGCGGGCAGAGCAGCAAGGACACCACTTTCAGCAGGTAGAAGTTGCCACCTACACCCCGGCTACCCCGGTGCAACGACTGGTGCAACGAGACCTGCTAGACAGCGTGAAAGAACGCTGGGAAGACGGTGCCGTCAGCCTAAAACCTCAAGAAAGCACTCCCATCGCTGCCCAAGTGTCTCCCTGGAAAGAAAGGTGGGAAGACGGCGCTGTCACCCTAAAGCCTGAGTCTGTAGAGGCCGGTACCCCAGCGATTCAGGCCGGCCAGAGTCAAGCTGATGACAACGGCTCATTTGAAGCGGGCTCTCAAATCGAGAGCCGATTGCAAAGCAGCAGAGGCGGTGGGCAACCCCTACCGAATGCAACCCGCGACTTCATGGAGTCTCGCTTCGGAAACGACTTCAGTGGGGTACGGGTGCATACCAATGCCGAGTCGGTGCAGATGAACCAGTCGCTCCAGGCTCAAGCGTTCACCCACGGCAACGACATTTATTTCAACTCAGGCAAGTACAACCCTGAGTCGTCCCGGGGGAAGCGCCTCCTGGCCCACGAACTGACCCACACCATTCAACAAACCGGGCCATCGACCCTAAGCCCTAAGCGACTAGATCGCAAAGCAGGAAAACCCAACAAGTCTCCTAGCAATGCAACAACCCAGCGCTCCCCTGACCCCAAGGTGCAGCGACAGACCATTTCCCAGCTAGGCTCCCCATTAGTCAGTCGTTCCCT
>DATNQE010000515.1:0-6195 GCA_036702895.1 Trichocoleus sp.
GGATGATCCGAGTTGCGCCGACCCTCCCGGTAGCGATCGAGCCGCTGCATCGCCATCTGCAAGCTCATGCGCATCCGGTTAAAGGCCTCCGACAGCTGACCCACCTCGTCCTTGGAGTAGACCATAAACTCCGACTTGGTATCGCCCATGCTAACGGCCTCGGCTACCATCGCCATCCGGTTCAAAGGCCGCACTACAAACCGCTTCAGCCACAGGTTAACCAACAGGGTTGCCACCGAAAAGACGATGACAAAAATGCCCAAGATCAAAAACAGCGACTGCCGCGCACTTTGCAAGACCTTGGCCGCAGGTACCGATATCACCTGAGCTCCAATAATTTCATCCAGCTTCCAGCCAAAGCCGTGGTCCGGGCCGTAGCGCTCGATCATACTTACAGGAGCGACATTCGGCGTGCTGTGACATTCCAGGCAGCTCTGCTTAGTGACCCGGAGTGGGCGGGCAATGTAGAACAAATCGCCGCCCGGCGTCCTACGAAAGCCGCTGACCTCCGGGCTGTTGCCCTGCTCCCTAAACTGATTCACCAATTTGGCTTCAAAATCGTCTGCCTTATCGCGCAGGTTGGTGGGGTTTAGAGTCGCCTCTTTGTAGAAGAAATCAGCGTAGATGGGGTTGTTGCGAAACCCTTCAAACACCTCACGGGCCGAGTAGGCGGGCACCGTCTGCGGTAGAAACTCCACGGTCAACCGATCGGCTAGCTCAGGCTGCACGGCTGTGCTGGTGTAGTCACGCACCGAGTTCATCGTTTCCATCAGCATTAGCGCCTTGGTAGTGAGCTGAGCCTGGGCGCTGCGGTTTAACACTGACGATAGCGCCACACTGCTAGCCAAAATGCCGCCCAGGAAGACCAGCAGCAGCAGTAAGGTAAATTTTTGCCCCAGTTGCAAATTGCGAAGCTTAAACATGATGAACTCGCGTGGCAGCTGCCATTCAATACAGCATTCGGGCGAAAATTCCGGAGAACCTCACAGGGCTAGGGGTTAGTTTAAGAGAGCGCCGATGAATTCCTAGAGTATTGAAGCGAAAAGGGAAAAAGCTGGAAAGTTGGTCAGTTTTATTCAACCGTTTACCTACTCCCCGATTTCTGTGAAGCGGCGAACAACCCCTTTGCCTCAGGCACTTCTGCAAGCACCGCGAGGCTGCCCTGATCAAGCTGTCGCAATCAATCGAAAAAATCTTCAAGTTTTTTTCTCATTCCGCGCTATCTTCTCTATGGGTTTAATCCCTAGTTCCAGGTCCTTCGCCCTAGGGTCTGCTTCCAGGCCCCACCCGGCTTCTCAAATACCCTGACCATTGCATCCCCTCTGTTTTGAAGTTCAACATCATCCTTTAAAGAAGGCTTCCAGGCAATGCTGGCCGAACGCTTAGAAACCCTTACCGTGATGGGGCTGCCGGTACACATCGGTGCAGACTACCCCCGCTGGCTGCTGTCGCGCTACCGCCGAGGCGAAGGGGCCCACGTAGTCACGCTCAACGCCGAAATGGCGATGCAGTCGGAGCAATCTGCCAAGCTGCGCCAGATCATTGAGGCGGCAGACCTAGTGATTCCCGACGGGGCGGGCGTGGTGCTGTACTTTCGGGTCAAGGGGCGCAAGATCCAGCGCTGCCCCGGTATTGAGCTGGCCGCCTCGGTCCTAGCTGCCTTAGAGCCGGGAGAAACGGCATTTTTCTACGGCGGCGCGCCGGGGGTAGCCGACCAAGCTGCGATCGCATGGCAGCGGCAGCAGCCCGGCATCACCATTGCCGGCACTCAGCACGGCTTTCTCACCCCCGAAGACTTCCCTGCGTTTGAAACCAAGCTCAAGGCGCTGCGCCCCAGCGTGGTGCTGGTCGGCATGGGCGTGCCCCGTCAGGAGTATTGGATCGCTGAGCATCGCCACCTCTGCCCCAACGCCATCTGGATCGGCGTAGGCGGCAGCTTCGATATTTGGGCCGGGGTTAAGTCCCGCGCTCCCAAGTGGTTTTGCGACAACCATTTGGAGTGGCTCTACCGCCTTTACAAAGAGCCCTGGCGCTGGCGACGGATGCTGGCGCTGCCAAAATTTGCGGTGCGATCGCTCACCTACCGTTAGCCGAACGAGCACTAACACCATACCTAGCGTCTCAACCGAGCAAACCGCAATTTTTGGCAGTTATCTAGAGTATGGTTGTGAAGATTATTGAAATCTCTAATAACCCTATTCCCACAGCCAAGAAGTCGAGTAGAATACTTGCGCAAAACCGCAAATATTTATCAGCGCTTTCTAGCCTACATGCGAGATAACTCCTCACCTAACTTCGGCGAAGACGCCTGATTCCTACAGGAGCTTTTCAGAAGTCGCGCTTTGCCAACGCTCTATCGGTAGCCTGCATGACCTCAGTTGTTTCCCGCCCCAGCTCTCACTTCACCCGACTGCCCGAAGACGTTCGAGCTAAGCTCAACGATCGGCTGCAGATGGTGGTTCCGGCTGAGCCAGCCGCTACCAAGACCAGCTCTTCAGAGCCCCACAAGCCAGAGCCTCACAAACCAGAGCCCTCCAAACCAGAAGCTCCCAAGCCAACTGCCGAATCCGTCGTCGCCCTTCAGGGCGTGAGCAAAACCTACGCCAACGGCAGCATAGCTCTGCGCAATGTTGATCTACAGATCAACAAGGGTGACTTTCTGTTTGTAACTGGCCCCTCTGGCTCTGGTAAATCAACCCTGCTCAAGCTGCTCTACGGTCAAGAGCGACCCACTACAGGCTCTATCATCGTCAGCGGTGAAGACATCTCCCGGCTGCGGGGCGACAACCTCGCCATGCTGCGCCGCCGCATTGGGGTTGTTTTCCAGGACTACAAGCTGATTCCTCGTCGCACGGTCGCTGAGAATGTGGCCTTTGTACTGTGGGCGCAGGGCTTTACCCGCAAAGAAATTCACCGCCGCCTCTGGCCGACTCTAAAGATGGTTGGGCTGCAGGGCAAGGCCCAGTGCTTCCCCGATGAGCTATCGGGGGGTGAACAGCAGCGTGTCAGCATTGCCCGCGCTGTGGTCAGCACGCCGCCCCTCCTCCTGGCCGACGAGCCCACAGGCAACCTCGACCCCGACAACTCGATGCAGGTTATCCGCATCCTGAAAAAGCTCAACTCCATCGGCATCACGGTGATTGTCACCACCCACGATGAGCAGCTAGTGCGGATGTCTAACAACCCGGTCGTTCAACTGCGCGAGGGCAACCTGCAGTACTTCCGCCGGTAGCCTGCTTGCTGTTTCCTCAATAAACTTCCCCCTTCTCCTACCCCCTTCTCCCTCAAGAGAAGGAAGCTAGAAAATTTGTTTCACTCTCGAATCCCGCTCCACATTCCTTAACATGGGGCGGGATTTGCTTAACCTAATCGATAGGATAATGATTACGGCCAATTTTGGGCAGTGATGACCTGGCCCCTAATTGCTTTGCCCCCACTAGTTTTTGCTGGCTTTAAGCAGGTAGAGAGAGGAAAACGCCTTGGTTAGTACGACCTCATTTAACACCACCAAATCACAGGAGATTTTTACGGCGGCCCAAAACCTAATGCCGGGCGGCGTGAGCTCTCCCGTGCGGGCCTTTAAATCGGTGGGAGGACAGCCCATCGTCTTCGACCGGGTCAAGGGGGCTTACGCCTGGGATGTAGACGGCAACCAGTACATCGATTATGTGGGTACCTGGGGTCCGGCTATTTGTGGCCATGCCCATCCTGAGGTGAATCAGGCGCTGGCGGCGGCTCTAGAGAAGGGCACCAGCTTTGGTGCGCCCAGCTACCTAGAGAACGTGCTAGCGGAGATGGTCATTCAGGCCGTACCCAGCATTGAGATGGTGCGCTTCGTTAACTCGGGTACCGAGGCCTGTATGGCGGTGCTGCGGCTGATGCGGGCCTTCACCGGGCGCGACAAAGTCATCAAGTTCTCCGGCTGCTACCACGGCCACGCCGATATGTTCCTGGTGCAGGCGGGTTCTGGCGTAGCGACTTTGGGCTTGCCCGACTCCCCCGGCGTGCCCAAGTCCACCACCATCAACACCCTCACCGCTCCCTACAACGATTTGGAAGCTGTAAAGGCGCTGTTTGCCGAGAACCGCGGCGAGATTGCCGGGGTGATTCTAGAGCCGATCGTGGGCAACTCTGGCTTCATCGTTCCCGATGCCGGATTCCTAGAAGGTCTGCGCGAGATTACCCAGGAGAACGATGCCCTGCTGGTTTTTGACGAAGTCATGACTGGTTTCCGCATTGCCTACGGCGGCGTGCAGGAAAAATTTGGCGTTACCCCCGATTTGACCACCCTGGGCAAAATCATCGGTGGCGGTCTGCCCGTTGGTGCCTACGGCGGTCGCCGCGACATCATGGAGATGGTGGCTCCTGCGGGTCCGGTGTACCAGGCCGGTACCCTGTCTGGGAACCCGCTGGCGATGACTGCGGGCATCAAAACTCTGGAGCTACTGCAGCGCCCCGGTACCTATGAGCAGCTAGAGCGCATTACCCGCAAGCTGATTGACGGCATGCTGCAGGCCGGGCGAGAGACCGGGCATGAGGTCTATGGCGGCAACGTCAGCGCGATGTTTGGCTTTTTCTTCCAGTCGGGGCCAGTGCACAACTACGATGACGCGAAGAAGTCTGACTTGACCAAGTTCAGCCGCTTCCACCGAGCCATGCTGGAGCGCGGAGTTTACCTAGCGCCGTCCCAGTTCGAGGCTGGGTTCACCTCCCTGGCTCATACGGATGAAGACGTGGAGAGAACTATTGCGGCTACCCGCGAGGTGCTAGCTGAGCTGTAGGTTGCGTGTTTCGTAGATTGGGTTGAGCTTGGCGAAACCCAACAAGCTCCTAGCAAGGTTGGATTTTCTTCAGAGTGGCGCTGAATGCAACGCACACACTGCGTGTTTCATGGCGCTTTGCATAACGTAGAGCCTCATGCTGTCAGCGAAATCCTCAACAGCGTAGTTTCGCCCTCACCCCTTACCCCTCTCCCTGGGGAGCGGGGACCGAAAAAGCCCCTTCTCCTTGGGGGAGAAGGGGTTGGGGATGAGAGTCAGCTTGGCTACGAGGTATTCGCTAACAGCGTTCGCCGACCTAAACGCCGATCTGCACAACAACCTTAGGCCACTCTCGGTTCCTCGAGGGTGGCCTTTTGCGTGACTTCAATATAGATGTGCTCTAGCTTGACTGGGCTGCGGGCAATGGAGTTGATAGGCACCCCGTCAAAGCGCTCCAGCAAGTCCTTGAGCTCGAGCTGCTCGGGAATCCAGAAGGCTAGATCTGAGCCGTAACGACGGGGGATAAAGCCGTGGAGCTGAGCGCGTGCGATCGCACTTTCCTCCGCATTTGTTTCCACCGTCACCACTTCTTGCGCCGGAATTCGCTGACGTAGTTCCGCTAGAGTGCCCTCTGCCAGAAGCTGCCCCTGCTTAATAATGCCGATGCGCTGGCAAAGCCGCTCGACCTCATCGAGCAGGTGCGTCGTCAGCAGCACCGTAATGCCCGACTGCTTAAAGCCGCGAATCAGTGACCACACCTCATAGCGAGCCTCAATGTCGAGGCCCGTAGTGGGTTCGTCCAGAATCAGCAGCTTGGGGCGGTGCATCATTGCCACCGCTAAGCTCAAGCGCCGCTGCATACCGCCGCTCAGGCGTTCCACAGGGGTTTTGGCTCGATCTAGCAGGTTGACCAGGCCCAGGCAGCGCTCGATTTGGGACTTGCGATCGCGCCGCGACAGCCCATAGATGCGGCCAAAGAAAGCCAGGTTTTCCTCGCAGGTCAGCGTCCGGTACAGCAGGTTTTCCTGGGGCATGATGCCCAGCAGCGGCTTGGTCGCCTCGCCTGCTTGACGCCCGCCGACATAAACCGTTCCAGAGTCGGCCCGCAGCAGACCAGAGATTATGTTAATCGTGGTAGTTTTTCCCGCTCCATTAGGACCCAATAGGCCGTAAATTTCCCCCGGATGCAGATTGAGGCTCAAATTCTGCAGAACCGGACGCTTGCCGTAGCGCTTACACAAGTTTTCGATTTGCAGCATCCGTTGGGTTCTCAGGCTTACAGCGTTTGATGCCGGGGCAAAGGGCTAAAGATACCCTTCGGCAACCGTCCCTGTATCTTATCAGCGACGGCTTTCCCAGCAGCATGGCCTACGGTTACCAGCAGCCATTTGACGTACTTCTAGCAGATCAGTCCGTTCGGCTGTAGCTCAAATCG